>NZ_RCOC01000033.1:0-1959 GCF_004307515.1 Pseudomonas sp. Sample_14
ACCGGGTTAATAATTTCCCGGTTCCAGAGGCGCCGTGGTCGAAAGTCACCTATGTGAATGTGGACCTGAGCATCAGCCGCTTGCCGGCGGCAACAATCTGGGTCAACAACCAGAACGTGACTACCATCGACCTGAAGGTACTGGGCACTAGCGACGCCGATGCACGGGTTTATTTCACCCCGCCGGATTTCCAGATTGGAGACGAGGTCGAGCTAAGGTGTACCGGCCAGACACCTGAGGGAGTACCTGTCACGATCGGACCGTTGGTACACACGGTCGGCGCCGTGCCTGGGCACTTCGATTTCAAGCTGGCCAATGCCTCGATCAGGGCCATGGTCAATGGCTCGGCCACGACCAACTACAAGTTACTCCGCGCCAACGTACCTGCGCGTCCGTCCAATGACGTTGTCGTCACGGTCACCGGCGAAGTCAGTCAGTTGAAGCCGCCAACGGTTGTCGAGGCGCCGGATTACAAACTTGACCCGAACCGGCATCAGAATGGATTCACCGTGGTGTTTGACACCGCCGCGTTTGGCGCAAATCACGAGGTAAAACTGGAAATCGCCGGCAGACCCGGCGCCGGCTCAGTACCTCCCCAGCAAAAGCCGGTGGCGGGACAGTCGAAAGTGCAATTCGACATTGATTTCTCCGTCACCGGGGCAAATCTGCAGCGCACTGTAGAGCTGATATACAGCCTGATCGTTAATGGACAGCCGACGCCGGTGCAGAGTGTGACGCTGGTGATTGGCGAGTTGCTGCAATCGAGCATGCCGATGCCGAAGATCGAGGGGTTTGATGGTGAAGTGCTGGATGTTGGGTTGATCAAGGATGACACGAAGGTACTGTGCGGAGCTTGGCCGTTTCAGCGGATGGGGTTACCGATTTGGTTGGAGTATGTGGAGACGTTTGCGGGGGGTGGGGAGCGGGTCAAGCAGCAGTTTGTGGGGGCGGCGCATGATCAGGAAGTGGGGTTAAGTTATCTGGCTGAGGTGGAGTGGTTGCGGGGGTGTAAAGTTGACTCCAAGCTATTAATAAAATTACGTATCGGCTTCTTTGAAGTTGCCGCCGTGCTTGATGCCATAAGTTGCCGCATAAGGTGCTATGGAGTACATAGAGAATTGTCGGATCTAACTGATTTTACAGATTACAATTGGAATTATTGGCTCATCGAGTCGCCAATCTGGACGTCACGAATAGTCAAGGCAGGTGAAGAATACTTTCTTGAATCTTTCAATAACGGCTATGACGGCCACCAGATAACCATATACAAATTATTCTACGATATTATTGTCGACGCTAAATATGAACTTAGCTTTGATTATAAATCTTCAAACCAATCACTTCTCAGGCTATTTCAAGACAATGCACTCACTTTTTCTGGTCATTATCCTCAAACTAATGGCTGGCAACATGTCGAGTATAAATTTAGCTTCAAACAAGCAACTGTCAAACTATCGTTTTGGTTTGGGGACAGCAAAACCGTCGTGCAAGTGGATAACTTGAAGATACTAAAAATTTAAACCCTTAAACAGTCATCCACAAAATTTGGCCGTCGCAGTATTATTAGGTCACAAATGCTTTTTATTCCGAGTTTAAAATGGGCATCTGTCGTGATCGTTCTTCAATAATCCCGCAGCACGTGGCGGTCAGTTCCTGGCAATCCGCCCATAGATCTCGCGTTTTAAGCTGCTAACGGTACGGGATCAAGCCAACCAAGTAAACGATCGCAGCCTTCGGCATTTTCTAGGAACTAATTGAATTCCAATGAGATACCGAAGGCGGCGATCTTTTGGTCTTTCGGCTTATCATCGCCAGTGCAGGACTGCCACTCATCGGAAAAACGCCCACACCTGTCAGATCTGACAGGTGCGCTCTGCCCTCAAATCCGCTTTCATGACTCCAGCGCCTGGCACCTTGCAACCGGGCCCATAACGGAGCACTGCCATGAGCCAGCCGCTG
>NZ_RCOC01000043.1:0-144482 GCF_004307515.1 Pseudomonas sp. Sample_14
CCCGCCTCCACCGCCGCCGGAACCCGAGCAGCCGGTGGAAGACGAGGACGCGGTCAAGCCGCCGCCCAAACCGGTGGAGAAGCCCAAGCCGATCGAAAAACCAAAACCGGTCGAGAAACCCAAACCGGTGAAGAAAGTCGAGCCACCAAAAGCGCCGCCAGCCCCGGCGCAACCTGCCGCACCTGCGGCGCCTACGACACCGAGCGCACCACCGGCACCACCTGCTGCGCCCGCTCCGGTCAAGGAGTCGGCGGCGATTTCCGGCCTGGCCAGCCTTGGCAACCCGCCGCCGGAATACCCGTCGCTGGCGCTGCGGCGCAATTGGGAAGGCAGCGTGGTGCTGCGCATTCAGGTGCTGGCCAGCGGCCGTGCCGGCAGCGTGACGGTGACCAAGTCCAGCGGTAAGCCGCAACTGGATGAGGCGGCCGTCGCGGCGGTGAAGAACTGGAAGTTCATTCCGGCCAAGCGCGGTGACACGCCGATCGACGGCTTCGCCACCCAGACCATCGATTTCAAATTGCCGCAATGACGGCGCAACCGACTCATTACTGATTAACGCAAGCGAGGTGTAGCCATGAACGATTCACTGTCTTCGATGATTGTCCCCGGTGTGCTCTGGGGCCTGGTGCTGTTTTCCGTGGTCAGTTGGGCGATCCTGCTGGTCAAGTCGGCCCAATACCTGCGCCAGAAAGCGCAGAACAAACAGTTCGCCAAAGCCTTCTGGAGCGCGCCAGACCTGCTCACCGCCGCCGAACACGCCAGCCAGTATCCAGGCTCGCTGGCGCGCATCGCCAGCAGCGGTTTCGAAGCCCTGCTGGTGGAAGAGTCGCCGCGCACCACGCAACAACTGGCGCACACCATCAACCGCTCCGACCGCCTGGAACGCAACCTGCGCCAGCAGATCCAGAAAGAACGTCGCTCGCTGGAAAACGGCCAGGCGATCCTCGCCAGTATCGGCAGCACCGCGCCGTTCATTGGCCTGTTCGGCACCGTGTGGGGAATCATGGAAGCCCTGCAAAGCATTGGCGAAACCGGCTCGGCCAGCCTTGAAGCGGTCGCCGGGCCTATCGGCCACGCGCTGATCGCCACTGGCGTGGGCATCGCCGTCGCCGTGCCGGCGGTGCTGATCTACAACTTCTTCCTGCGTCGGCTGAAACTCGCCTCGGCGGACATGGACGACTTCGCCCACGACTTCGACGCCCTCGCCTCGCGCAGTGCGTTTTCCATCAGCCGCCAGGCCATCGCCAGCAAAAGCACCACCGCCGTGCGGGAGGCCATCTGATGTCCTTCTCCACTCAAGACAGCGATGAAGTGCTCAGCGAAATGAACGTCACGCCGCTGGTCGACGTGATGCTGGTGCTGCTGGTGGTGTTCATTGTCACCGCGCCGCTGATGACCAACGCGATCAAGGTCAACCTGCCGAAGACCGACGCCGTCGCCCCTGCCGAAAAGAAAGACCCGGTGGTGGTCAGCGTCGATCAGGACGGCAAGTTCTATCTGGCCAAGACCGAACTGGCCCCGGAATCCCTAGAGGCCAGTCTCAAGGAGGTCAAGGCCAAGGACGCCGACGTGCGCGTGCAGTTGCAGGCCGATGCCGCCGTCAATTACGGCCAGGTGGCCAAGGCGATGGCATCGATCGAACGCTCCGGCATCAGCAAGATTTCGGTGATGACCACCCACTGAGTGCGGTGCCGGATGGGTGATGAAACACCCGCCCGGCACCGCTGAAAAAAGAAATCCCGTCGCACCCGGCCGACCGAAACAACGCTACGCGTCTTCGGAGGGGATCGGCTTGCTTGAAGAAAGTGGTTTTCCGCGCGCGGTATCACCGGAAGCGGAGCAATGAGCGGCTCACAAGGCCAATTCGATAACGTCTGAAAATCGGAAACAACCATGCTGATGAACACTCCACGCTTCACGCTCAAACCTTTGGTGGCAACCATGTCTCGCCACCGTTTCGTTCCGCTGTATCTGGTGGCCATGGGGATGGGCGCCGGGACCGTGCAAGCGGCCGAGGACGACAACAGCGCCACGCCGGCAGCCGCTGTGGTGGCGGCGCCGACCACGCAACTGCAACGGGTCGAAGTGACCGGTTCGGCGATTCGCCGGGTCGATGCGGAAACGGCGGTGCCGATCACCGTTCTCAAGGCTGAAGAGCTGCGCAAACAGGGCGTGACCACCACCGCCGAACTGGTGCAGCGCATCACCGGCAGTCAGTCGATCAACAACAGCGCCGGCTCCGTGGGCGCGGCAACGGGCGGTGCGTCGTTTGCCGACATGCGCGGCATCGGCGCGAACAAGACGCTGGTGCTGCTCAATGGTCGACGCCTGGCCAACAACGCCCTGTCGGGGACCAACTCGGCCGGCGGCGCGGTGGACCTGAACATGATCCCGTTCGCCGCCATCGAGCGCGTGGAAGTGCTGCGCGACGGCGCCTCGGCCCTGTACGGCACCGACGCCATCGGCGGTGTGATCAACTTCATCACCAAGAAATCCCTTACCGACGGCGCGTTGACCCTCGGTGGCGAAACGCCGACCCACAGCGGTGGCGGCGCGACCAAGGACATGAGCGCCAGTTGGGGCTACGGCGATCTGGAAGAAGACCGCTTCAACGTCCTCGGCGTGTTCAACTACAACAAGCAGCAGAACCTCGACGCCAACGACCGCTCCTTCGCCACCGACTACGCGCCCGGTCGCGGTCTCGATCAGACCTCCGGCACCGCGTTCCCCGGCAACTACAGCCAGAACGGCAACGCCACCAACCCGTTGGCCAACAGCAACTGCAACGGCCCCAACCTGATCGCCCGCGACGGCTTGTGCCGCTTCAGCACCCGTGAATTCATCGACCTGGTGCCACAGACCGAGAAGACCTCGTTCTTCGGCAAGACCACTGCCAAGCTCGGCGATGATCACAACGCCAACCTCGAATATTTCTGGTCGCGCAACAACAACGCCGTCGCCGTCGGCCCGGCGCCACTGACCGGTCTGAGCCTGGATTCCTCGTCGCCGTACTACCCCGGCAACGGCATCACCCCGGCGCCGACCGATTTCGCCCTCGACCCGACGCAGCCAGTCGATGTCAACTGGCGTGAAACCGCTGCCGGCCCGCGTGAATCGAAAGACCAGAACACCAGCCAGCGCTTTCTGCTGAGCTTCGATGGTCTGGTTGGCGGCTGGGATTACAACGTCGGCGCCTCGTACAACCAGAACAAAATCGTCTCCAGCGTCACCAGTGGCTATGTCAGCGATCAGGCGATGATTGACGGCCTGGCCAGCGGTCTGCTCAACCCGTTCGGTCCGCAGACCGCTGCCGGCCAGCAGTACATCGATGCCGCCGCGTACCACGGCGCCTACTCCACAGCCGTGGGCCGCGTCGCCGGTTTCGATGGCCGCGTCAGCCGTGAAATCGGCGACTGGTTCGGCGCAGGTCCGTCCGGTCTGGCGCTGGGCGGCGAGTACCGCAAGGAGAAATTCCATCAGGATTTCGAGTCGTTCGCCGGCGACATCCAGAGCCTCGGCATCGACCCGGCCGGCAGCGTCGAGGGCGACCGCAGCGTCAAGGCCGCCTATGCCGAACTCAACGTGCCGGTGCTCGACAGCCTTGAATTGTCCGCCGCTGTGCGCCACGACAAATACAGCGACTTCGGCAGCACCACCAACCCGAAATACTCGTTCCGTTATCAGCCGTTGAAAGAGCTGGTGGTGCGTGGCGCCTACAGCGAAGGTTTCCGCGCGCCGTCGCTGTATGAACTGTATTCGCCGCGCAGCATCACCTTCACCCAGGGTTTCTACAACGATCCCGTGCTGTGTACCGGCGGCGTGGTGCAACCGGGCGGTAACGGCGGGCGTGATTGCGGTCAGCAATTCCTCAACCAGATTGGCGGCAACGAGGATCTGGCCCCGGAGAAGGCGCGCAACGTGACGTTGGGCTTCGTCTACCAACCGATCAGCAATCTGTCGGTGGGTCTGGATTTCTGGTGGATTCACATCTCCAACCAGATCCAGCCGTTCCCGGAATCCACCGTGTTCGATCAGGCCGACTCCTACCCGGACCGCTTCGTGCGCAACGCCGACGGCACGCTCAACTACATCGTCACCGGCAACGCCAACCTCGGCATCGTCGAGACCAATGGTGTCGACGTGTCGCTCGACTATCGCTTCCCGAACACGCCGTACGGTCAGTTTGGTCTCGGCCTGCAAGGCACCTATGTCGACGAGTACGACTTCCAGAGCACCATCAAAGGCCCGTTCACCGACAAGGTCGGCGACTTTCAGGGTGACGGCGTGATCTCGCGCTGGAAGCACAACCTCACCGGCAGCTGGAGCCTGGGTGCGGCGCGGGCAGCGCTGACCAACCGCTTCACCACCGGTTACAACGACTATGACCGCGACACCCATTCGCGCGTGGCCTCGTATTCGGTGTGGGATCTGTCGGCCGGCTACACCTTCAACAAAGTGCTCGACGTTGATGCCGGGATGAAGAACGTGTTCGATCGCAACCCGCCGTTCTCCAACCAGGCCTACAACTTCCAGAGCGGCTATGACCCGCGCTACACCGACCCGCTGGGCCGGACATTGTTTGCGCGCATGACTTACCACTTCTAACCCCAAATAAAACGCACCCCTCTGTGGGAGCGAGCCTTTGTGGTGAGGGGATTTATCCCCGATGGGGTGCGAAGCGCCCCCAAGACCTGCCGACGCGGAGCATCAGAAGTACCGCATGCATTGATCTTGCGACTGCTGCGCAGCCGATCGCGGATAAATCCCTTCGCCACAAGGGCTCGCTCCCACCGGGGGTCCGGGTTCCTTCAGGGATTTCAAGGGTGACTTCATGAGTTTTTTGCGCAACATGGCAGGCCTGCTGCTCGGCAGTGCGCTGCTGTGCACTGGCACTTCGGCACTGGCCGCCGGCAGTCACGCGTTGACGGTGTACGGCGAGGCGCCGAAGTATCCGGCCGGCTTCAAGCATTTCGATTTTGTTAACCCCGACGCGCCCAAGGGCGGTTCGCTCAGCCGTGCGTCGATGGAGATCGGTCAGTACAACTACATCACGCCGTATGCCGATCAGGGCATTTCGGTGGTGCAGGTCAATGACTGGGTATACGCGCCGCTGGCGTTCCGTTCGCTGGATGAGCCCTACACGGTTTACGCTCTGGTTGCGCAGCAGATCGAGCGCGATCCCGAAGGTTTGTGGGTGCGCTTCACCCTCAACTCCAAGGCACGCTTTGCCGACGGCACGCCGATCACCGCCGAAGACGTGCGCTACACCTTCAACCTGCTGATGACCAAGGGCAGCCTGAGTTACCGCCAGCAATACGCCGACGTGCAGGACGTGCTGGTCGAAGGTCCACGCCAGGTCCGTTTCACCTTCAAGAACAACCTCAATCGCACCCTCGCGCTGGATCTGGCGACGCTGCGCGTGCTGCCCGAGCACTGGTGGAAAACCCGCGACTTCGCCAACGGCGGCGGCTTCGAGCCACCGCTGGGCAGCGGGCCGTACCGGGTGAGCAAGGTCGACGCCGGGCGCAGCATCAGTTTCCAGCGTGACCCGGACTGGTGGGGCAAGGACCTGCCGGTCAGTCGCGGCATGTACAACTTCGACAGCCTGACGGTGAATTTCTACGGCGACACCGACGTCGCTCGCCAACTGCTGCAGGCCGGTGCGTTCGACTACAACCGCGAGTTCTCTTCCTCGGGTTACGTGGTTGGCTACGACAGCCCGGCCCTGCGCGACGGGCGCTTGCAAAAAGCCATTCTGGCGCCGCACAAACCCACCGCCGCCCAAGGTTTTGTGTTCAACCTGCAAAACCCGTTCTTCAAGGATCGCCGCGTGCGTCAGGCGATCAGCCTGCTCTGGGATTTCGAGTGGACCAACAAACAGATGATGCGCGGCTTCTACGTGCGTCAGAACAGCTTCTGGCCCAAAAGTGAAATGGCCGCCAGCACCCTGCCCGATGCCGAGGAATTGAAGATCCTCGAACCGTTGCGCGGCAAGGTTCCTGACGAGGTGTTCACCACGGTCTATGAAGCGCCGAAAACCGATGGCAGCGGCTACATCCGCGACAAGCAATTGCAAGCGCTGAAGCTGCTCGGCGAAGCCGGTTGGACGGCGAAAAACAATCGTCTGGTCAACGCCGCCGGCGAGCCGCTGGAATTCACCTTTCTCGATGGTCAGGGCGGCTTCGATCGCATGCTGCTGCCGTTCAAACGCACCCTCGCGCAGATCGGCATCACACTCAATCTGCGACGGATCGATTCGGCGCAATACATCAACCGCCTCAACGCTCGCGATTACGACATGATCGTCTGCGCTTTCCCGCGCAGTGGCGATCCGATCGTCTCGCCGGGCCGCGAGTTGTACAGCCTGTATGGCTCGCAAAGTGCCACGCAAGTCGGCAGCTCGAACGCGATGGTGCTGGCCGATCCAGCGGTCGATCAATTGCTCGACGGGCTGGTCCAGGCCAACAGCCGCGAAGCCATGGTGCATTACGCCCGCGCCCTCGACCGGGTGCTGCAATGGGGTTACTACATGATTCCCAACTACTACTCCAAAGGCACGCCGACGGTGTATCAGAACCGCTTCGGCATGCCCGCCGTGCAACCTTCGTATGACGAAGGCCTCAACACCTGGTGGGAAGTCTCGGCCAGGCCGCTGACGACGCAGCAGATGAGCGCTCAGCTTGCGGGAGGCCAGTGACATGCTGCGTTATCTGAGTCGCCGTTTGCTGCTGATCATCCCCACGCTGTTGTGCATTCTGGTGGTGAATTTTCTTATCGTGCAGGCCGCACCCGGCGGCCCGGTGGAACAAGCCATCGCCCGCCTGCAAGGCTTTGGCGGGCACAGCATGGGCGGTGGCGGCGAAGTCGCGGCGGTCGGCGGTGCCGGGCGCAGCAGCCGTGGGCTGGACCCGGCGCTGATCGAGGAAATCAAACGCCATTACGGCTTCGACAAACCGCTGCACGAACGCCTGTGGCTGCTGCTGAAAAACTACGCACAACTGGATCTGGGCAACAGTTTCTTTCGCGGCGCCAAGGTCACCGACCTGATCGTGCAGAAGCTGCCAGTGTCGCTGTCGCTGGGTTTGTGGGCGACGCTGATTACCTACCTGATTTCAATCCCGCTGGGCATTCGCAAGGCAATCAAGAACGGCAGTGCCTTCGATGTCTGGAGCAGCACCGCGATCATCGTCGGTTATGCGATGCCAGCGTTTCTCTTCGCGATTCTGTTGATCGTGGTATTCGCCGGCGGCAGCTACGTCAACTGGTTTCCGGTGCAGGGGCTGGTGTCGGACAACTTCGACAGCCTCAGCACATTGGGCAAGGTCGGCGACTACCTCTGGCACCTCGTACTGCCAGTCACGGCGCTGGTGATCGGCGGCTTTGCCACGCTGACGATCCTGACCAAAAACAGCTTTCTCAACGAGATCAGCCGGCAGTACGTGATCACCGCACGAGCCAAGGGCCTGACCGAGAGGCGCGTGCTTTACGGCCACGTGTTTCGCAACGCCATGCTGCTGGTGGTCGCCGGCGTGCCGTCGGCGCTGATCGAAGTGTTTTTCGCCGGCTCCCTGCTGATCGAAACCATCTTCAACCTCGACGGCCTCGGGCGCATGAGCTACGAAGCGGCGGTGTCGCGCGACTATCCGGTGGTGTTCGGCGCACTGTTTCTGTTCACCCTGTTCGGCCTGCTGATCAAGCTGATTGGCGACCTCTGCTACACCCTGCTCGACCCGCGCATCGATTTCTCGGCGAGGACTGCCTGATGTTCACACTGTCGCCTCTAAGCCAGCGCCGCGTCGCGCAATTCAAGGCCAACCGCCGTGGGCGCTGGTCACTGTGGCTGTTTATCGGCCTGTGCCTGATCTGCCTCGGTGGCGAGCTGATCGCCAATGACAAGCCGCTGGTGATCCGCTACCACGACGTCTTTTACTTTCCGATCCTCAGCGATTACCTGGAAACCGATTTCGGCGGCCAGCTGCCGTTTCAACCGGATTACGCCAGCAGTTATGTGCACAAACTGATCGAGGATCAGGGCGGCTGGATGCTGTTTCCGCCGATCCCGTTCAGCTACGACACGGTCAACTACGACCTCACCGAACCGGCGCCCAGCCCGCCGTCATCGAGCAATTGGCTGGGCACCGATGATCAGGCTCGCGATGTACTGGCGCGGGTGATTTTCGGCACGCGGATCTCGATTCTGTTCGCGCTGATCCTCACCGCGATCAGCGCGTTGATCGGCATTCTCGCCGGGGCCTTGCAGGGCTACTACGGCGGCTGGGTCGACTTGCTCGGGCAGCGTGTACTGGAAATCTGGTCGGGGCTGCCGGTGCTGTATCTGCTGATCATTCTGTCCGGCTTCGTCTCGCCGAGTTTCTGGTGGCTGCTGGGGATCATGGCGCTGTTTTCCTGGCTGGCGCTGGTCGACGTGGTGCGCGCCGAGTTCCTGCGGGGGCGCAATCTCGAATACGTGAAAGCCGCGCGCGCGCTGGGCCTGACCGACAGCGAACTGATGCGCCGGCACATTCTGCCCAATGCCATGACCTCCACCCTCACCTACCTGCCGTTCATTCTCACTGGCGCCATCGCCACCCTGACCTCGCTGGATTTCCTCGGCTTCGGCATGCCCGCCGGCACCGCGTCGCTGGGCGAGTTGATCGGCCAGGCCAAACGCAATCTGCAGGCACCGTGGCTGGGGCTGACGGCGTTTTTTGCCTTGGCGCTGATCCTGTCTTTGTTGGTTTTCATCGGTGAAGCGTGCCGAGATGCCTTTGATCCGAGGAGCTGACATGCAAGACCATTTAATCGAGATCCGCGACCTGCGCGTCGCCTTCGCAGGGCAAGAAGTGGTGCACGGTGTGAACCTCGATATTCGCCGTGGCGAATGTCTGGCGCTGGTCGGCGAGTCCGGCTCGGGCAAGTCGGTGACGGCGCATTCAATCCTGCGCCTGCTGCCTGGCAAGAGCGTCAGCAGCAGCGGCGCGATTCGCTACAACGGCGTGGATTTGCTGCACGCCAGCGAACAACAGATGCGTGGTTTGCGCGGCAATCGCATTGCGATGATTTTCCAGGAGCCGATGACTTCGCTGAACCCACTGCACACGGTGGAAAAACAGATCAGCGAAGTGCTGGAAATCCACAAGGGCCTCAAGGGCCGCGCCGCCCGCGCGCGGACCCTGGAGCTGCTCGAGCTGGTGGGTATTCGCCAGCCGTTGCAGCGCTTGAAAGCCTATCCGCATCAGCTTTCCGGTGGTCAGCGGCAACGGGTGATGATCGCCATGGCGCTGGCCAACGAGCCGGAACTGTTGATTGCCGATGAGCCGACCACGGCGCTGGACGTAACCGTACAGCAGAAGATTCTTGAACTGCTGATCGAACTGCAGCAGCGCCTCGGCATGTCGCTGTTGCTGATCAGCCACGACCTCAATCTGGTGCGCCGGATCGCTCAGCGTGTGTGCGTAATGCGTCAAGGCGAGATCGTTGAACAGGCCGATTGCGAGACGCTATTCCAGGCGCCGCAACATCCTTACAGCTGCTTGTTGATCGAGGCTGAACCGAGCGGCGCGCCAGTGCCCAGTGAGTACGAGCACAACCTGCTGGAAGTGGATGATTTGAAGGTGTGGTTTCCCCTGCCGAAAAAAATCTTCAGCCGTCAGCAGGATTACATCAAAGCGGTGGACGGGGTCAGTTTCACCCTGCAACGCGGCAAGACGTTGGGCATCGTCGGCGAGTCGGGTTCGGGCAAGTCGACGCTGGGCCAGGCGATCCTGCGACTGGTCGAATCAGAGGGCAATATCCGTTTCGGCAACAAGCAGTTGAGCCTGCTCAATCAGCGCCTGATGCGCCCGTTGCGCCGGCAGATTCAGGTGGTGTTTCAGGACCCGTTCGGCAGCCTCAGCCCACGCATGTCGGTGCAGCAGATCATTGCCGAAGGCTTGCTGACCCACGGCATCGGCAGCGAGGCCGAGCGCGAGGCAGCGGTAATTCGCGTGCTCGAGGAAGTCGGCCTCGATCCGCAGAGCCGCCATCGTTACCCTCACGAGTTTTCCGGCGGCCAGCGCCAGCGCATCTCCATCGCCCGCGCACTGGTGCTGGAACCGGCGCTGATCCTGCTCGACGAACCGACGTCGGCGCTGGATCGCACGGTGCAGAAGCAAGTGGTGGAATTGTTGCGCCAGTTGCAGATCAGGCATGGGCTGACGTACCTGTTCATCAGCCATGATCTGGCAGTGGTGCATGCGCTGGCGCATGACTTGATGGTGATCAAGGACGGCAAGGTGGTTGAACAAGGCTCGTCGCGGGAGATTTTCGCTGCGCCGAAACATCCGTACACCCAAGAGTTACTGAAAGCCTCGGGCCTCAAGCCTTACAGAGAGCCTTGTGGGAGCGAGCCTGCTCGCGAATGCGGTGCGTCAGTCACATAAGTGCTGACTGACCCGACGCTTTCGTCGGAACGCCGCCCGGAGCAGGCTCGCTCCCCCAGGTTTGATCGGTGGTGTTTGAAATTTATTTTTCCGGCACTGCATCCAATCGCCTCCGCCACGGGTAGTCCCTGTAACAGCCCACTCTGGTGCTGTCAGCGCCCTACCCTTTTCGGAGAATCATCGGATGAACATCACCCAGCTGATTGGCTTCACCGGTTTGCTCGCTTTCACCGCGACCACCTTCGCCCAGAGCAGTTATCCCGACGCGATCAAGGTGCCGGACGGGCACAAGATTGCCCTGGAGACCACCGGGGTTGGCGAGATCACCTACGAATGCCGCGACAAACCCAATATGGCCGGGCAGACCGAATGGACCTTTGTCGGCCCGAAAGCGGTGCTCAATGATCGCAGCGGCAAACAGGTCGGCACCTATTTCGGACCACCAGCGACCTGGCAAGCCAAGGACGGTTCGAAAGTCACCGGCACGCAACTCGCCGTGGCACCGTCGAGCCCGGGCAACCTGCCCTATCAACTGGTCAAGGCCAACCCGGCCGAGGGCAAAGGCGCGATGACCGGGGTCAGCTATATCCAGCGTGTCGCGCTCAAGGGCGGCGTCGCGCCGGGCAGTGAGTGCACCATGGCGAACAAGGGCAAGCAGGAAGTGGTGAAGTATCAGGCGGATTATATTTTCTGGGCGGCGAACTGATATTCAGAAGCAGTGCACAATCCTGTGGGAGCGAGCCTGCTCGCGAAGAAGGAGTGTCAGTCGCCTTATTACTTTCTGACCCACCGCATTCGCGAGCAGGCTCGCTCCCACAGGGAACAATGCCTCTGGATGTTTGGGAAATGTGAGCTAGATTGCACCCCTATGCCTTTAGCCGAATCCGTTTTCGATTACGAAGCCCGCCTCGCCGCCTGTGCCCGGGGCGAGCGCGCGGCTTTGCGCGATTTGTATGTGCAGGAAGGCCCGCGCCTGCTCGGCGTGGCCAAGCGGCTGGTGCGCGATACGGCGCTGGCGGAGGATATCGTGCATGAGGCGTTCATCAAGATCTGGAATGGCGCCGCCGGGTTCGACCCGGCGCGCGGTTCGGCGCGGGGCTGGATGTTCAGCGTGACCCGGCATCTGGCCTTGAATCAGCTGCGCAAGCAAAGTCGGGAAACGCCGTTCAGTGAAGAACATGAGGCAGCGGCGCCTGATGAGGCGGTCGATGTTCACTCGGCACGCATTCATCGCTGCCTCGAGCAACTGGAACCGCAGCGGCGCAGCTGCATCCTCCACGCCTACGTCGACGGTTACAGCCACGCGCAGATTTCCGCGCGCCTCGACACGCCGCTGGGCACGGTCAAAGCGTGGATCAAGCGCAGCCTCAATGCTTTGCGGGAGTGCATGGGATGACCGGCGAATCAGCGCAGGAACGGGATGAACTGGCCGGCGAATACGTACTCGGGACCTTGTCGTTCGAGCAGCGCATCGAGGTACAACGGCGCCTGCCGAACGATCCAGAATTGCGTGCAGCGGTGGATGCCTGGGAGCGGCGTCTGCTGGAGCTGACCGATCTGGCCGAACCTCAGCAACCCTCGGCGCAGTTATGGCCGCGCATCGAGCGCAGTCTCGAACGGCTGACGGTGAAGAAACCGCTGAGCTCGTGGTGGAATCTGCTGCCACTGTGGCGCGGTTTGAGTGCGGCGGGCCTGGCTGCAACGCTGATTCTGGGTACGATGGTGCTGACGCAGACTGCGCCGAAACCGAGTTATCTGGTGGTGCTGGTGGCGCCGCAGGACAAGGCGCCGGGCTGGGTGATTCAGGCGAGCAATGCGCGGGAGATCCAGTTGATTCCGTTAGGGGTGGTCGAGGTGCCGGCGGACAAGGCGCTGGAGTTCTGGACCAAGGCTGACGGCTGGTCGGGGCCGGTGTCATTGGGCTTGGTCAAACCCGGGCAGGCTTTGTCGGTGCCGCTGGACAAACTGCCGCCGTTGCAGCCGAACCAGCTGTTTGAGCTGACGCTGGAAGGCGCCAATGGCTCGCCGATTGGCAAACCGACCGGGCCGATTCAGGCGATCGGGCGTGCGGTGAAGGTGCTCTGAGGCTCTGCTACGCGGTTGTCCGCAACCATCATCGACGTCGATGTTCACCATCACGGCAATGAAGTTCTCATAAAAAATTCCGGGCGTAACATCAGCTCCATACCAACCAACAACACCCCGGAGCACACCATCATGAAACGCCAGACTCTTCTCAGCATCGCTTTCTCGGTTTTCGCAGTTAACGCTTTCGCCGCCACCCCGGCGCACACCATGATCGCCGAAGGCGGTTCGGACAAGCTGATCGAAAGCCGTCTAGCTGAAGGTGGCTCGGATCGTCTGATCGAACGCCGCGTTGCTGAAGGTGGCTCGGATCGTCTGATCGAGCGCCGTGTTGCTGAAGGTGGTTCGGATCGGCTGATCGAACGCCGTGTTGCCGAAGGTGGCTCGGATCGTCTGATCGAACGCCGTGTTGCTGAAGGTGGCTCGGATCGTCTGATCGAACGCCGCGTTGCCGAAGGTGGTTCGGATCGTCTGATCGAACGCCGCGTTGCCGAAGGTGGTTCGGATCGCCTGATCGAACGCCGTGTTGCCTGATGCATGACTGCAAGCGCAACACCGCAGAGAAACCCGGCTCCCGCAGCCGGGTTTTTTATGTCTGCGTGTTTTATCCGGCCTTGGCCATGCAGCGCTTGTAACGCTCGTCCACGCGCTTGGCGAACCAGGCTGTGGTGAGTTTGCGGGTGATCTTCGGACTCTGCAGCACAATCCCCGGCAATACCGCGCGCGGTAACGCCTTGCCTTCGGCCCGCTCCGCCAGTTCGAACACGCGCTGATAGAGTTTGGTCTCTTCGAATTCCAGGGTTTTGCCTTTCTCCAATTGATCGCGAATCGTCGGGTTGCGCATGCCCAGCGACTTGCCGAGGGTGCGCACCGCCAGTTCGGTACTGCCGGGCATGATCGAGTCGTAGCGAATCAGGTCGCCGTCCAGGGTCAGCGGGATGCCGGAAGCGCGGCTGACCGCATTCTGAAACGCGGCATTGCGACTGGCGTACCAGCCGGCGTTGAAATCGGCGAAACGATACAACGGCTCACGGTAACTCACCGGATAGCCGAGCAAATGGGCGATGCCGAAATACATGCCGCCGCGCCGGCTGAACACTTCACGGCGAATCGTGCCGTCCACCGGGTACGGGTAATCCTTGGCGTGCTCCTCGGCGAATTCGATGCTGACCTGCATCGGCCCGCCGGTGTGAACCGGGTTGAAGCCGCCGAACAGCGTGCGGCCCATCGGCACCATGCCGATGAAGTCGTCGAAAATCGCGCTCAGCTCTTTCTCACTGCGCGCCGCATTCAGGCGTTCGCTGTAGCTCTTGCCGTTGGGCGAGCGCACTTGCAGAGCGCCGCTGACCAGCAGGCTGGGGATGTGCACCTTGGCGGCGCGGCGATCGATTTCGTCGCGGGCGATCTTGCCCAGGCCGGGCACCGTCGGGTCGGCCTGGAAAGTCGATTCCTGCTCGGCCACGGCCAGTACCGAACACAGATTTTGCGTGGTGGTGTTGATGCCCTGTGCGGCGAACGCGGCGTAGATGTCCGTGGCCCAGCCCTGACGGTCGGCAGTTTTCGCCGGCAACAGCCGAACGATTTCCGCCTTCACTTCGGCCGGCGGACGCGGCGCCGGTTCGTTGCTGCGCTGGCTGGCGCAACCGGCGAGCAGCAGCACGGCGCCGAGAGTAATGAGTAATCGCATGTTGCTCCATCCAATCAAATTAGCCACAACACCATACACAACCCCCGTAGGAGCTGCCGAAGGCTGCGATCTTTTGATCTTGCTTTTTGCAGATCAGATCAAGATCAAAAGATCGCAGCCTTCGGCAGCTCCTACGCGCTGATGACAAACTGATTGCAAAACGTTACTGCGAAACCCTATCATTCGCGCCTGAAGTCGCATTAGCGCAAGGAGTTCCGCGCCGCCCTTATTTTTTCATTGGCCGTTCGCCTCCAGGTATCCGACATGCCCGCTTCAGCTCGACTCGGCGCTCCATTTCGCCCGACTTTGCTTGCCCTGCTGTGCTCCCTGACCGTTACCGCCCACGCCGCTGAAGACAACAGCAAAGCGCTGGTGCTCGACGACGTCAACGTCAATGCCCAGGCCCCGACACCCAACGCCCTGCCCCCGGTCTACGCTGGCGGTCAGGTTGCGCGCGGCGGCCAGTTGGGCGTGCTCGGCAATCAGGACATGATGGACGTGCCCTTCACCGCAGCGTCCTACACCGAGCAATTGATCCAGGATCAGCAGGCGGAAAACGTCGCCGATGTGCTGCTCAACGATTCCTCGGTGCGGCAGGCCTCGGGCTTCTCCAACCAGGCGCAGGTCTTCATGATTCGCGGCCTGCCGCTCAATGGCGATGATATTTCCTATAACGGCCTGTACGGCGTATTGCCCCGGCAGATCATTTCCACCGATGCGCTGGAGCGCGTGGAAGTGTTCAAAGGCCCCAACGCTTTCATCAACGGCGTGACCCCGACCGGTTCCGGCATCGGCGGCGGCGTCAACCTGCAACCCAAGCGCGCCGGCGACGTGCCGCTGCGCCGTTACACCACCGACATCAACAGCGAAGGCCGCATCGGTCATCACTTCGATATCGGCCAGCGTTTCGGTGAAGACAACCGCTTCGGCGCGCGGGTCAACCTGTCGCAGCGCGAAGGCGACACCGGCATCGATCACGAGAACCAGCGCTCGAAACTGTTCGCCATCGGCCTGGATTATCGCGGCGATGCGCTGCGGGTGTCCGGCGACTTTGCCTATCAGAAGGAACGCGTCAACGGCGGCCGCAGCTCGGTCAACCTCGGCACCGCCACGCACATCCCGGACGCGCCATCGGCGGACACCAACTACGCGCCGAAATGGGGCTACACCGACATCGAAGACACCTTCGGCATGCTCCGCGCCGAATACGACCTCAATGACAACTGGACCGCCTACGCCGCCGGTGGCGCCAAGCACACCCGTGAAGTCGGCCGCTACAACTCGACCACGCTGGTCGGCAACAACGGCGCATCGTTCACCACCGGCTCGTTCGTGCCCCATGACGAGGACAACACCAGCGTCATGGCCGGCCTCAACGGCAAATTCAACACCGGCCCGGTCAGCCACAAGCTGAATTTCGGCCTGACCGGGATCTGGGCCGAGCAGCGCAGTGCCTATGACTTCGACCTGACCCGCTACTCGAACAACATCTATCACCCGATCACTACCCCAGCGCCGGTCGGCAACTTCGCCGGTGGCGATCTCAACGATCCAGGCATCGTTGGCAAGACCTTCAACCGCAGTGTGGCGATTTCCGACACCCTCGGGTTCTTCGATGATCGCCTGCTGGTCACCGCCGGTCTGCGTCGTCAGCAACTGGTGGTGCAGGGTTACAGCTACGCCAGCTACGGCAGCGGCCCGCGCTCGTCGAGCTACGACGAGTCGATCACCACGCCGGTGTACGGCATCGTGTTCAAGCCGTGGGAGCATGTGTCGTTCTACGCCAACCATATCGAAGGCCTGGCCCAAGGGCCGACTTCGCCGACCAGCTCCGGCGGTTTCCGCGTGACCAACGGCAACGAAGTCTACGCACCGAAACGCTCCAAGCAGACCGAACTGGGCGTTAAGGTCGACATGGGCACCTACGGCGCGAGCCTGGGCGTTTATCGCATCGAACAGCCGAGCGACGGCTACTGCGAAATCAACAGCGCCACCACTTGCACCTACGTCCGCGAAGGCGAGCAGATCAACAAAGGCGTGGAGATGAACGTCTTCGGCGAGCCGATTGACGGCCTGCGCCTGATCAGCGGCCTGACCCTGATGGATACCGAACTGAAAAACACCCTCAACGGCGCCAACGACGGTAACCACGCCATCGGCGTACCGACCTTCCAGTTCAACGCTGGCGTGGATTGGGACGTGCCGGGCCTGCAAGGCGTTGCGCTGAATGCGCGGATGCTGCGCACCGGCGGGCAATACGCCGACGCGGCGAACAACCTCAGCCTGCCAACCTGGAACCGCTTCGATGCCGGCGCGCGCTATGCGTTCAAGGTGTCGGAGAAGGACGTGACCGTGCGGTTCGGCGTCGAGAACGTGGCGAACAAGAAGTACTGGGAATCGGCTCAGGGCGGCTACCTGACCCAGGGCGAACCGCGAGTGGCGAAGTTGTCGGGGACGATCGACTTCTAAGCGCCGGAAAGATCAAAAGCCCCTCACCCTAACCCTCTCCCAGAGGGAGAGGGGACTGATCGGGTTGCTTCGACAATTGAAGCCGACCTGATATTCCGAGTCGAACTCAAATCTTGAAAAGCTTGAAGATCGGCTCCCTTTCCCCCTCGCCCCCTTGGGGGAGAGGGCTGGGGTGAGGGGGATCGATTCGGGCAACACCGAACATCTTCAGCCGAACACCGAACAGCCCCACTCGCCTGACTACCACGCAGCCTTACTCCGTCTGGCCGACCACACTGGCCACCCTCTCCCGCTGATCCATACTTGCTGCACAGCCACAGGAGGACAGCCCCATGAACCGCAGCGACGTGCTGATCATCGGTGCCGGCCCGACCGGTCTGGTCCTGGCGCTGTGGCTGAGCAAACTCGGCGTGCGCGTGCGCATCATCGACAAGACCTCGGCGCCAGGCTCCACTTCCCGCGCTCTGGCCGTGCAGGCACGCACCCTCGAGCTGTATCGCCAACTCGATCTGGCCGACACCATTGTGCGTCGCGGCCATCAGGTCGCGGCGGCGAATTTCTGGGTCAACGGCAAACCGGTCGCGCACTTGCCGCTCAAGCGCATCGGCGAAGGCTTGACGCCCTACGCGTTCGTCGAGATTTTCCCGCAGGACGAGCACGAACGGCTGTTGCTCGAGCGCCTCGAAGACTACGGCGTCAGTGTCGAGCGCAATACCGCACTGGACAGCTTCGAGGAAACCGGCGACACCCTCACCGCCCACCTGCGCCTGCCCGATGGCCGGCAGGAAGTCTGTCAGGCCTGCTATCTGGCCGGTTGCGACGGCGCCCGTTCGGTGGTGCGCAAAGCCCTCGACACCGACTTCCCCGGCGGCACCTATCAGCAGATTTTCTACGTCGCCGATATCACGGCCAGCGGCCCGGCGCTGAATGGCGAGTTGCATCTGGACCTGGACCAAGCGGATTTTCTCGCGGTGTTTCCACTGGCCGGCGAAGGCCGCGCGCGACTGATCGGCACGGTGCGTGACGAACGCGCCGAGCGTGCCGAAACCCTGCAATTTGCCGACGTCAGCAGCCGCGCCATCGAGCAGCTGAAAGTGCACATCGAAGACGTACACTGGTTCTCCACTTACCGCGTGCATCACCGCGTGGCCGAGCACTTTCGCAACGGCCGGACGTTTCTGCTCGGCGATGCCGCCCATGTACACAGTCCGGCCGGTGGCCAGGGCATGAACACGGGCATTGGCGATGCAATCAATCTGGCGTGGAAACTCACTGCCGTGCTCAGTGGTGGCGCCGAGCCGAGGCTGCTCGACACCTACGAATCCGAGCGCATCGCCTTCGCTCGCCGACTGGTCTCCACCACCGACAAGGTCTTCAGTTTCGTCACCGCGCAGGGTCGTATGGCCGATCTGCTACGGATGCGTGTGGCGCCGTTTCTGCTGCCGAAAATGGCCGGGTTCGAAGCCAGCCGCGAATTCCTGTTTCGCACGGTCTCGCAAGTCACCCTCAACTATCGCGGCATGCCACTGAGCCAGGGTGAAGCCGGCCACGTGCACGGCGGCGACCGCTTGCCGTGGGCGCATGATGGCGAAGGAGATAATTTCGAGCCGCTACGGCAGCCGTGCTGGCAGGTGCATGTGTACGGCGACACCAGCGACGAGATGATCGCCTGGTGCGCCGAACACCACTTGCCGCTGCACGTCTTCGACTGGCGCCCGGCGTTTGAAACGGCGGGATTGGGGCGCAACGGATTTTATCTGTTGCGGCCGGATACCTATGTGGCGATTGCCGACAACAGTGCCGATCCGAAGGTGATCGAACGCTACTTCCGCGATCACGGTATCCGGCCTTTTCAGTGACCTTCACACCTCGTTGGCCAGCCATTCGTCGGAAAGACCTGAACACCTGTCAACTCTGACAGTAGACGCATTGCGCAGCGCCACCTCTAATCATTGCTCACCGTTTTCAAGGAGCAATCAAGATGGAACTGTCCACCGCAGACCAAGTGCAAGACATAGAGGTCACTGGAACATTAAACGCACTGTTCGAAGTCGCCGACCACCAACCTTTAAATGCTGCTTTGATCGAGTTGCGTTCAACCCAGCGGGTAAAATATGAGTTTCGAGGGAGAACGGAGGCCAACGACAGGTCTTTTATATTTCAAATTTTCAGAGATCTGGAAGATGGAACATATGAAATACATTCGACCTACTACCAGTACGCCGCAGTGTACTTTGCAAATCATGCAGGTTGGACGTACGCATCGCCCAATCAATCAATCTTGCATCTAACGATTTCTGAAAATAAAACTCGTTTCAGTGGAAAAATCAAAGCTGATTTCGATCCAATCGAACACAAAATTGGTGCTCCAACGCTGCATGTCACTGCGTCGCTAGGTGTCAAACTCAGCAAAGCTCTTTTCTGATAAAAATCGAGTCATGGAGACGATCGCAACCTGACGCCTCTGCCTACAAGGAGCAACCATTCCATACAGGCAATGCTGCAAGTTGCGATTCCTTTCTCAGATCCCCGCCAACGCCAGATCCATCGCAAAGTAGGTGAAGATCAGATCCGCCCCGGCACGCTTGATTGCGCCAAGACTTTCGCGCACCACGCGCTCTTCGTCGATCGCACCGGCCTGGGCGCCGAACTTGATCATCGCGTACTCGCCGCTGACCTGATACGCCGCCAGTGGCAGGTTCGAGGCCTGGCGAATGTCGCGGATGATGTCGAGGTAGGCGCCGGCCGGTTTGACCATCAGCGCATCGGCACCTTCCTGCTCATCGAGCAGCGATTCGCGCAGGGCTTCGCGGCGGTTCATCGGGTTCATCTGATAGCTTTTGCGGTCGCCCTTGAGCGCGCTGCCACCGGCCTCGCGGAACGGGCCGTACAGTGCCGAAGCGAATTTGGTCGAGTAGGCCATGATCGGAATCTGCGTGAAGCCGGCGGCGTCGAGCGCCTGGCGAATCGCGCGCACTTGGCCGTCCATTGCTGCCGACGGTGCGATTACGTCAGCCCCGGCGCGGGCGGCGGCCACGGCTTGCTTGCCGAGATTGATCAGAGTCTGGTCGTTGTCGACTTCGTGGTTGTGCATCACACCGCAATGGCCGTGATCGGTGTACTCGCAGAAGCAGGTGTCGGACATCACGATCATTTCCGGCACGGCGTCCTTGGCAATGCGCGACATGCGCGAGACCAGGCCGTCTTCGCGCCAGGTGTCACTACCGTTGGCATCGAGATGATGGGACACGCCAAAAGTCATCACCGACTTGATGCCGGCACGGGCATAGCGCTCGATTTCGCTGGCCAGTTTGCGCTCGGGAATGCGCCGTACGCCGGGCATGCTGGTGATCGGCACGAAGTCGTCGATGTCTTCCTCGACGAAGATCGGCAGGACCAGATCGTTCAGGCTGAACTCGGTTTCCTGGAACAGACTGCGCAGGCTCGCATTGCGGCGCAGACGGCGGGGACGTGCTTCGGGGAACTGACTGGACATGGGGCCTTTCCTGAAAACAGCGGATGAGACGAAAGTCGTAGGGGGCGAAGCTTATGCCTTGCGGCGGGTGCGGGACAAACGTGGATCAATCAAGAGAGCGTTACCGGGCTTGTAATAATCCTGCTGCTGATCGCGCATTTCCCCCTGTGGGAGCGAGCCTGCTCGCGAATGCGCCGGGTCAGACATAGAAATGTTGTCTGATACGACGCTTTCGCGAGCAGGCTCGCTCCCACAGTGGCGACTGTGTTGGGTCAGGACGGGATGGTCAGGCCACGAATGACCGCCGGGCGCGCGAGAAACCGCTCCAGCACCCGTGTGACATTGGGGAAATTCTCAATCCCGACCAGATCCCCAGCCTCATAGAAGCCAAGCAGATTGCGCACCCACGGGAACGTGGCGATGTCAGCGATGGTGTAACGCTCGCCCATGATCCAGTCGCGGCCTTCGAGGCGAGTGTTGAGCACATTCAGCAGGCGTTTGCTCTCCTCGACATACCGATCGCGTGGACGCTTGTCCTCGTAATCCTTGCCGGCAAATTTGTTGAAGAAACCGAGCTGGCCGAACATCGGGCCAATGCCGCCCATCTGCCACATCAGCCATTGGATGGTCTCGTAGCGCAGCGCGCCTTCTTGAGCGAGCAACTGACCACTCTTGTCGGCCAGATAAATCAGGATCGCGCCGGATTCGAACAGCGGCAGCGGTTTATCTTCCGGGCCATGCGGGTCGAGGATCGCCGGGATCTTGTTGTTCGGGTTCAGCGAGAGAAATTCCGCCGAGGTCTGGTCGTTGGTGTCGAAACCGACGCGGTGCGGCTCGTACGGCAGGCCGATCTCTTCGAGCATGATCGACACTTTGACGCCGTTGGGAGTCGGCAGGGAGTAGAGCTGAATCCAGTCCGGGTACTGCGCCGGCCATTTCTGAGTAATCGGGAATGCAGACAGATCGGTCATTGGAAGCATCCAGTCACAAATTGAAAACCGATCATAAAGTAGGCCTGCCGCTGCGCCTACACGAACCGTAACATCCTGTCGCTAACCTGCCTGCATGCCCGCAAAGGTTGCCGCTAGAGTGCTGCGCACTGGCCTGGAACGAACCAAACGGCGTTACAGGACTCTGAGTTATGCCTTTCTCGCAGAGGAAGCTGTTCATGACAGGGAAACACCCGGTGCTGGGAGCCCGCGGTGCCAAGGTTTGTCAGCCTTAACCGATTTGCTGAAGAACCTTCAAATTGATGACGAATCTGATGAGTTTCGCCAAACGCTTCAAACATCGCGCGTACGTGGCCCTGCCCTCCCTGCTGGCAGTCAGCGCGCTGTTTCTGTCCCTCGAATCCAGCGAAAGCCGCGCACAACCAGCGGACGGCACGCAGACGCTGGTGTTCCTGCGCCACGCGGAAAAGCCCGAAGGCGGCCTCGGCCAGCTCAACTGCCAGGGCCTGAACCGCGCCATCGACCTGTCGACGCTGCTGCCGGAAAAATTCGGCAAGGCCGACTACGTGTTCGCCGCCAACCCGACGCGCAACGTCGAGGAAGGCGAGCTGGACAATTCCTACAGCTACATTCGTCCGCTGATGACCATCAGCCCGGCCGCGATCAAGCTCGGCCTGCCGGTGAACATCGAGTTCTCCGCCAACGACACCAGCGATCTGGCCCGCGAGCTGCTGGACGAGAAGTACCACAACTCGACGATCTACACCGCCTGGTCCCACGGTTATCTGCCGGATCTGATCAATAAGGTCGCTGGCAACGCAGTGGGCGAGCGGCAGAAGATCACCGATGACTGGGCCGGCGATGACTTCGACTCGCTGTATGTACTGACCCTGAAGTGGCACAACGGCAAGGCCAGTTTGCAGAGCCATGTCTACAAACAGGGGCTGGATAACGGCAAGGACACTTGCCCGACCTGATTTTTGTAGCGCCTGACCTTGCGTCTTCGCGAGCAGGCTCGCTCCCACAGGGAACCGCATTTCAACTGTGGGAGCGAGCCTGCTCGCGAAGAGGCCAGTTGCTTGCACCTCAAGCCTTCTGGCTCACCCTCGCACGCAAATACTCGATCACCGCCCCCCGCTCTCCGGCAAACTCGATCCGCCCGCCCTTCTTCTCGCGCTGGAACACATACATCGGGTCGTAATACTCGCGCAGCAAACCCTCGATCCAGCCGCGATGCAGATCCACCGCACCGCTGCGGCCCTGTTCGGCCAGCGCCTGCTCCATCAACACCAGCATCCGCGAATGGCGCTCACCGCCGAGGCGTTTCTGTACGTTGTTGAGGCTTTCCAGCAGACGTTCGGAGAACAAGGCAAAACCGTTTTCACCGTGCACCGAGGCGAACTCCGCCGACAGATCGATGACGTAATCACGCAGGATCCGTTCGACGCGATCCTCGAAGCGATCTTCCAGCCAGACCATCGGGTGCTGCTGCATGCCCTGATACAGCGGCAGCGGCAAGGCGCAACTGCCGACCACACGGCTCTCGTCTTCGAGCACAAACTGCTCGATCCCGGCATCGCGTTTCTTCAGGAAGTCGATGGCCAGGCGATTCTCGAAATCGATGTTCGACGGTTGCCCGGTGGCACGCTTGCCGAAACTGGAGCCGCGATGGTTGGCGTGGCCTTCCAGATCCACACCGTTGCGCAACTGCACCAGCACTTCGGTCTTGCCGGTGCCGGTCATGCCGCCGAGCAAAACAAAATCACACTGCGCGATGGCTTGCTCAAGGGTGTCGATCAAAAAGCTGCGCATCGCCTTGTAGCCGCCGCCGACACGCGGATAGTCGATGCCGGCCTCGTCGCGCAGCCACTGCTGGGTGATCTGCGAGCGCAAGCCACCGCGAAAACAGTACAGATAACCATCGGGATGAGCCCGGGCGAAGTCGGCCCAGGCCTGGATGCGCTCGGCCTTGACCGAGCCGGACACCAGTTGGTGGCCCAGCTCGATCGCCGCCTGTTGGCCATGCTGCTTGTAGCAGGTGCCGATCTTCTGCCGTTCCAGATCATTCATCAGCGGCAGATTGACCACGCCGGGGAACGCGCCTTTGTGAAACTCGACCGGCGCGCGGGCATCCATCATTGGCCGGTCGTTGAGGAAAATATCGCGGTAGTCGGTGCAGTCGCGGAGCATCAAATCACCTCGACCGCGTTCGTCTGTCGCTCAACCAGTTCGCCGATCGGCGCAAGGTTCAGGCCCAGTTCGGCGGCAACACCGAGGAACTCGTCATTGCCTTCAGGCGTGACCGCAATCAGCAGACCGCCGCTGGTCTGCGGATCGCACAGCACGCGTTTGTGCAACTCCTGCACGCGGCCAACCTTGCTCGAATAGCTGTCGAAGTTGCGCAGCGTACCGCCCGGCACGCAGCCCTGATCGAGGTAGTACTCGACGCTGTCCAGACGCGGCACGCGGTCGTAGGCGATGCGCGCGGTCAACTGGCTGCCGTCGGCCATTTCCACCAAGTGCCCGAGCAGGCCGAAACCGGTGACGTCGGTCATCGCGGTGACGCCGGCGAGTTTGCCGAAGCGGCTGCCAGGCTTGTTCAGGGTGCACATCCAGTCGCGGGCGACACCGACGTCGGCGGCGCGCAACTTGCCCTTCTTTTCGGCGGTGGTGAGGATGCCGATGCCCAGCGGTTTGGTCAGGTACAACAGGCAACCAGCGGTAGCGGTGTCGTTGCGTTTCATGTGGCGCTTTTCCACAAGCCCGGTGACGGCGAGGCCGAAGATCGGCTCCGGCGCATCGATCGAATGCCCGCCCGCCAGTGGAATACCCGCCGCGTCACACACCGAGCGACCGCCACGAATCACTTCCCTCGCCACTTCCGGCGCCAGCACATTCACCGGCCAGCCGAGGATCGCGATCGCCATCAACGGATCGCCGCCCATCGCGTAGATGTCGCTGATCGCGTTGGTTGCGGCAATGCGGCCGAAGTCGAACGGGTCATCGACAATCGGCATGAAAAAATCGGTGGTCGACACCACACCACGCTCGGCATCGATCTCATACACCGCCGCGTCATCACGCGAGGCGTTGCCGACCCAGAGTTTCGGATCGAGGTTCTGTGCGCCGCTGCCGGCGAGGATCACTTCCAGCACCTGTGGGGAAATCTTGCAGCCACAACCGGCGCCATGGCTGTATTGGGTCAGACGAATCGGCTCGCTCATGGGAGAGTCTCTGGCAATGAATGGGGCGGATTCTAGCAGAGCGCGAGCGCGCAGATTTTTGTGCTGACCGAGCGGCCCCCTTCGCGAGCAGGCTCGCTCCCACATTCGTACGGTGGTCTCCTGTGGGAGCTAGCCTGCTCGCGAAAGCAATCGAACCTGCCTGCACCGTCCAGTCAGCCCCGCCTGCAAACCTCAGCGAAAATCTGCGTAATCGGCCGATGCGGCTGGCGCTTGTGCATCCGCCGCACTTGTTCACTCAGTCGCAACAACTCTTCACTGGGCTTGGCCCATTGCTCTTCGGGCAGCGGCTCGGACCATGCACGCATGACTTCCGGCAGCGCCTGCTTGCCGATTCTTTCCAGACGGCGCACTTCCCATTCGACCAAACGGTTTGGAATCGTCCATAAAGTCATGACGTGATACAGGTACCAAAAAAATCCCGACAGCGGCGAGCGGCGGCCTTCACGGATCTGCTGATGCATTCGCGCGCGGGCATTGCGGAAAGTGTGCAGGCCTTCGTGGGGCGGGTCGTCCGGGCCTTGCAGGTCTTGCAGGTCCTGGACCAATTTGAGGTCGTTGACTTCGTACTCCATGTAACCGCGAATCGCTTCCCAATGGCTGATCGCGAGCTCCAGGCCAGCGCATTGAAATTCCTGGCTTATGAGGGTTTCACCTTGGTAGAAACCGATGCCCATGCCGTATTGGCGGTGGATGCCGAATTGGGTGGCGCCCTTGGCTTCGATGATCCACGCGGAAAGCGATTCCCATGGGATGAAGACTGGTTCGGTGGCGCCTTCGGGCATGAAGCAGGCTTCGCGGCGTTGGCGGTTGAAGCGGGTTGGGATGAGGGAGAGGCGTTTTTTGTGGACGTGGTGCCAGACGCCTAGACCAATAAGAAGGATCGAGGGGCCGCAGATTAATTGGTTCTTGTAAGCCTCTTCGAATACACCAATCATTGATTCCCAAATCGCCCCGTTCCCATAACCAAAAATAATACCTAGCAAGCCGGTAAATAAAGGAAATAAAACAATGATCATAAAGGCGCCTGCGGTTGGCGCGCCGAGAATTACCTGCCACGAAAATACCTCTGGGAGTCCAGGCCCAAAGTCCATGTATGCTTCGTTTAACTCCCCAATGTGAGGCCCATAAGGCGGCATTGCTGTAGGTAATGGCAACGGTGCGACATAGGTAATTTTTCCGCTTGGGAACGGCTCTACATCACCCGCTCTTCTAATCACCTCAAATTGCGCATCAACAAGAGGCTCATTGTGATTATTCAGCATGGTCGGCCCATTCGAGATATTGAATTTCTACCAATAAAACCGGAGGGTTTTCCTTGACCGAGCCGGGAACTACTACAGCGAAATGGCCGGTATCCCGGGGGGCAATATGAATCACACGAGTTCGTGCTTCCGACTCGCCTCTGCCATTGACGGACTGAATACATACGGCAAGTTCTAGCGTTTCCTTTGCAGGCGCGTATTCAGAATCGGGACGGACGGGGTAGTGAAGACAAAGCACCAAACCATCTGGCGATGACTTCACGATTCGCAGACTGCTCAATATCTCCTCACTGATGACTTCCTTGCGCACTAGCGGCACACCGCGACCATGCAGCGGTGCAACAAGTCGATGGGCACCGATTCCCAAGCGTTGACTCGGTTTACCGTTTAACGGCGGCAGAAGATCGTTTAGCGCCAGCCTCGGCAGAACCAAATGAATATCACTGGGTTTGGCGCCAAATAATAAAGTCTTCAGCCAGGTGTCACTGGGATCAGGTCCTGATTGGGCGTAAGGAGCGTGTATCAAAAACGCCAGATAATTTTGATAGTCATCCAGGGAGTGGTCACCGCGCATCTCTTCATCACGGCTCCAGGGCGTGATTTTCAACCACTTATCGTGGGCAGAGAGGTTGTAACGATTGAACAGCCAAGTACCGACGAACTCCAGCACGGTGAACAACGCTCCGGCTAAATTGAAGCGAAAGAACACTAAAGAAAGACGTGTACCAGCGGCAGCCCAAGCTGCCGTGCGTGCCGAGCCATTCGGCGCAGGGAACACTTTAAAGGAAGCGTAAGCAGTACTACCCGCGCCATAAGCGTTTATCGCAACCATTCCGGCGGCGCCCAACGCCGCCATCGTAGCCGCTGTCTGCTCAGATTGCGTGCCACTACGAATCGCATCCTGCCGCCTTCGATTTTGTTTGCCCAAGCTAGTAACTGAAGTACTGAAACCCAGAACATATGTAAACGCCCCCAACCCCACATGCAACTTACCCATTTGCACACGAACCTGTTGCAACGCTTCAAGCTGCAAACTCCCAACTAGACTCGTGCTGCGAGCCTTCAAAGCTGTATCAGCAAGCCCCTGCGCAGCGGTAAATCCCGCAGCGCCTGTAGCGGCAAGAGCCGCAAAAAAATCCGCCCGTTTCTTCCTGTCCCTCGTCTGCTTCATCACCTCTCGATAAGCCCCCACCAAATTCACCACCTGCACCAACACCACCAACAACCCCATCCCCTCCGTCCGCACCAGACTCGCCTTCGAAACGCCCGCCACCCCCGCGCGAATATTCTCCAGCAACCCGCGCAATTCCCCGTGCTGCGCCGGCGGAAACACCACCGTCACGCCCGCTTTCGCCGGTGTGGCGCCATACAGTCGTGCCGAGCGATCAGGTAATTCATCAATCGGGCTTAACGCTGCCGCCAGTCTTCCTTCGAACACGGCCAGTTGCGTGCGCACGCGGACGATTTCCTGCTGCAATTCCACCGCCCGGGCGCTTTTGTGGCCCTGGCGGTTTTTGTTGTGGGTGAGCTGGTTGCGTTCGCGGTTGAGGGTTTTCAAGTAGTCGCGCTCGCGCAGCACTTCCTTGATCGTGGCTTGCAGCGCCGATTGCTCCGCCGGGGTGGACACAGTGAAGGTCACGCCGCTGGTTCGCGCGGCGTCGAAGACGCGCAGGCGCAGGGCTTTGGGCAAGCGCTGGAACAGCTCGTCGAGGTCGGGGATTTTCTCGCCGGCAAGATCGAAGCCTTCCAGCGCCCGGCTCAGGCCGAGGTTCAGCGCCGGGCTGTAGGTGTCTTGCACGGCATCGGCGAGGACGCGGCTGTGTGCCGGCAGATCGTCGAGGGCAGGAAGCTGTGGCTGCTCGATGCGCTGCAATTTGGCCAGCCAGTCCGGCAGGTTGTTGAACATCGCCATGCCGGCGTTGAACAGCGTTGAATATTGCCCGGCCTGTTCGCTCTGCAAGCGCAGCGGCAAGGTGTAGAACAGCGGGCGGGTCAGTTGCGGGTGTTGCTCGAGGTAACCAAGCATTTGTTCGTTGGCCGCGTCGCTGCGGCCGATGTCCTTGAGGCAGGCGTATTCGCTGGCGAAAGCCTGATCGATCTGCAGTTGGCCGTCGAAATACCACGCCGAGCGATGGAAACGCCCGGCGCACAGCAGTTGCGCGCGGTCGGCGGTGATGCGTTCGAGCAGGCGATTCCAGCGTCCCAGGTTGTCGCGATGACTGTTCAGCACCTCGTCCATGGCCGGACGGTCGATCAGGTCGTTGATGCCGCGTTTGCCGCTGAGCAGCGGGCCGTCGAGCACGTCTTTCATGCGCCGACTCTGATCCTTGCCGAGCTCGACCAGTGTGCTCAGGTGACGCTCGACGAAATCGGCCGGGGCCACTTCGAGAAAATATTCACGGGTGTAAAAGCGTCGGTCCGCCTCGGCGGTGACGCGAGCGTGCGCGGTGAAATCCGGGGCGACGCCGTCGAAACGGTTCAGCGCCAATGACTCGTCCAAAGCCTTTTCGCGCTGTTGCTGCAGTTCAGGTCGAGCCTGGGTATCGGTCGGGACAACCTCACCCCCCGTGTTCAAATACTCGAGCAGCGCCTGCCGGGTATTTTCCCGATCCGGCTCGGGCAATTGCTCCAGTTCAGCAAACAATGCCTGGGCGCGTGGATCGTCGCTGGCCTTGGCCAATGAGTCGAAATCCTGAGCGCCGAGCTGGCTCAGCGACTCGATGTAACTGGCCAACAGATAGTCGCGCTCGTTGTTGTCGGTGTTGCTCCACTGCTCGATCCAGCCGACTACCAGGTCCTGATAATCGGCCAGATCGCGCATCACCCCAAGGTCGTCGTTGACCAGCAGAAACAGCGTGTCGTCCTGATAAGGCCCGCGCACCCGGCCAAGAAATTCGCCGATATGCGCCTCGCGAAAACGTCGCGGATTTTCCCACAAATAAGGTTCTCGCTCATGCTCCGGCGCATCGCTGACCTGCACCGTCGGCATCCGCGTGGCGTCTGCCTCGGCCAGCGGTTTCGCTGTGCAGGCCACTTCCGCCAGCCACTGTTTGGCCTGGGCCACGGTGAGCAGATGCTCGCCGCCGATCAGACAATGCACCGGGCCGAGATCGACCGCCTGCATGAAGTGCTCGCGCTCCTCCGCGCTGTCCAGCACCTGTCGGCACTTCGCCGCGCTCAACTGCACGTCGGCGAAGGTCACGTAGAGGGTGCTTTTGCGCGAGAAGATCAAAGCCGGACGTTCCTCGATGGCGCTGCGCTGATCCTCGCTGACGCTTTTGCCGCGATGCAGCAATGCGCTGATGACACCTTCCAGCACGCGGTATTCAAAGAGCTCGCCGCTGAGGCTGTCGACGATGTACAGCCAACCGTCGCGCAGGCGGCGGATGCCCATGGGACGCGTGGTCAGGATGTAAGGCAGCGTGATTTCGGTGCTGGGGTCGAAGGGTTTTTCCACCAGGCCGTACGCAAGGGGCAGCAGTTGCACGTGGGTGTTGCGCAAGGGGCAGGCGGCGGGACCGATGATCGGGGCTTTGGACGCGGCGGCTGCCGCAAGGTCGGCGGGATGGTTCATGGTCGGACTCTTTCAGACGCCCATTGGCGGGCCATTGAAACGGCCAGCGTCAAGCGCTCACCGATCGGTTGCAGGGAGGGCTCGTGTAGCAAGTGCTGGATCTGCGGATGCTGATCCGGATCAGCACCATTGAGAGACGCGACAAGGTTGGCGAAGTAAAGCCATTCCGATTGGCTGCTCAGGCCGAGCGCGCTGGCTTTTGCCTCGATTTGTTCCAGAAGCATCCAACGTTCAGCGATGGTTTCCCCGGTATGAAACCGGGGAAAATATTCAAGCAAATACGCATCGACTTGTAGCAAAACCCGCCGCCGATCCACCCGATCCAACGCGGCATCCTGCTCCGCACTCAACCGATACGGCGCCACCAGCGCCCCACCCTGCCCGTGACGAGGTCGCTGACAGTGCCAGACTCCCCGAGCACCATCCGCCGTGACCACGCACCCCAGCGGCCCGAACAGACTCGCATCGCCGCTGGCAAACAGCGCCTGCGCTACGGCGGCATCCGCCAGCCGCAACAACACCGGCGAGCCGACCGGCAACTCGACGATCAGCAACTGACGCAAGTGCGCGACTATTTCATGCGCCGGCGCGGCGCTGAACAACAGCACGCCCCATTCCTGTTGGGCGTGCTGGCGATAAAAGCGCGACACCGGATCGTCAGCGTCAGCGAGCGCCACCAGCAGCGGCGAGACGTCACGCAGGGCCGAAAACGGTGGCTGGTCGTACAGCGCAAAAGCGTTGGCGGCGGGGTCGAGCCTTCGCAGTTGCGCCGGCAAATCGGCGATCGTCGCACCGTCGAGCAGCACAAACGCCTGCTGTTCAGCCCACGGCAAACCTTCAGGCCAATCCGTCAAAAGGCTCATGCCTGGGCCGCCTCGCAAATCAGGCAACGCGAGGTCCGCGTGGTCAGCAGCGCATGCCGTTGCTGCACGGCATCGAACGTCGCCTTGAGCAACGGCGCAGCCCCCGGTAGCAACGGTTCCGCTGGCAGACACACCGTCGGCGCCCCGCCCTGCACCACCGGCACACTGCTGAAAATGCCGGCCGCGCCGACCGTCAGCCAATGCCCGCCAGCAGCCAGAGTGATCTGCAGGCCGCTGTTGAAAACCACCTGCTCGCCCGCGCCGAAATGCAGCTGCTGCGCCGCACTGACGCGCTGGCTGGCGACCCGCACATGCTGCTCGCCCTGCACCCACAGATGATCGTCCTGCTTGAGTTCAGTCAGGCGATTGCCATGGGTCAGATGATGTTCCTCGTCGCGCAACTCAAGGCTGGAGACGCCGCCAATCACTTGGCTATGCAGGTTGTCGATCTGCACACGCAAGTCATTGAGCACGTGCTGCACCAAGTCGCGCTGCGCCCTGATGGAGATTTCTTCCGCGCCTTGCCGGTCCTCGATGCGCAGTTCGTTGTAACCACCGCCGCCGGGGCTGCTCTGGCTGCGCCAGATACTGCGCGTCTGTTGCGCCGGCAGGTCCAGTGGCACCGGCGTTTCGGCGTTGGGCAGGCAGGCGAGCACATGCGGTTTGTCCGGATCGCCATCGGTGAACCCCACCAGCACTTCCATACCGACGCGAGGAATCTGCACGCTGCCGTAGCGGTCATGCGCCCAGGCAGTGGCCACGCGCAGCCAGCAACTTGACTGTTCATCACGCTGGCCGTCGCGATCCCAGAGCATTTGCACTTTCACGCGGCCGTAGGCATCGCTGTAGATTTCTTCGCCGGGCGGGCCGGTCACCACCGCCAACTGACTGCCGCTGACGCGCGGTTTGACATGCTTGAGCTGCGGGCGAAACACCACGTCCCACGGCGTCGCGACGAAATGGTTGCGATAGCCCTGACTGAAACCATCAGCGTCGACCTGCTCGGTGAACGCTTCTTCGAGCACTTGCGGCTGTTTGCCGATGTGCTCGACCTCGGTCAGCAACCATAAATCGTTGCAATCGGCGCGCGAGTAATCCGCCATGGTCATGAAACTGCCGCCGCGCATCAGCGCCTGATTGCTGCGCCCGTTAGCCAGACGATAGTCGGCACCATGGCGTTCCAGCGCACGCTGGCTGAGGTGCTTGCCGTGCTCGCGATGGGTGAACTGCCCGGGAAACTCATAATCTTCCAGCAGCGGAACGCGCGCTGCACTGGCCTTGGCGTCCAATTGCACTGCGGGCTTTTCGAAGTGATAGTCGCGGCGCTCGACGAGGTTGGAGCGTGGCTCCAGGCGCACAGTGAACTGGTCGATAACCGGCGCATCGGCAACCAGGCCGTTGCCCTGCACATAGCGCGTCGTCACGTCGTGTTTGAGGAACGCCGTTTGATCGTCGCCGAACACCAACAGGTGCGCCTCACGGCGGTGGCGGAAGTGAAAGTGCAGGCCCTCCTCTTCGCACAGCCTCTGAATGAAGTGCAGATCGGATTCCTGGTATTGCACGCAATACACCCGCGCCGGGTACTCGGCGCTGAGCTGAAAATGCCAGGCATCGGCCTGCATACCGTGATCGCCCAGCACATTGGCGATGATCTGCGGCACGCTCAGGTTCTGGAAAATCCGCTGATTGCGCCGATACGCGAGGTAGGCAAGGTGTGGCGCCAAGGTGATCTGGTAACGGCTCAGCCGAACACCGCAATCACCCTGGCCGACCCGATAGACCAGCCCGTGCATGCCGCTACCGTCGGCACCGAAACAGAGAAAGGCCGGCCGATGCAGTAAGCCTTCGAGATCCAGATCGGGGCGCTCGCTGACCAGCTCGAGATCCAGTTCGTAGGTCTGGTTGAGCACTTCCCGGGTGCGAAAACCGAACACTTGAAGATCGTGGGAAACGCCTTCTATCTCGAGAGTGAAAACAACGGGCCTGCCAGCGATGCGCATCCACCTGTCCCTGTGTCTGAGTGAAAGACGGGACTGTGCAACGGTGCACTGCAATGGGTGAAGTCAGACCTTTCCCTGTTTTGCCGGCCTGCGAGCGAAAAGGACATGGCTCACAGAGAAACGGCCGGGATCCTACGGAAATGATCCCAGATCCTATGCCTTTCCCCTGTGGTCAGGGCAGCAAGATGATCTTGTCGCCACCGCCCTGATTGACCTCTTCATAGCGCGCCAGCCCTTCAGCCAGCGGCACCTCCACCAAGCCCTGCGGCAGCGGCAAGCGATCCTCATCGAAGAACCGCCCGAACTGCTCGAGCATCGCCGCGCACGCCTCAACGCCGTACAACAAAGAGTTGATCCCGACCACCGAGCCGCCTTTTCGATAGAGCGCCAGCGCCGGCAATTGCACGTGGCCGTCGACCGGCGCGGCGATGATGGCGATGCGGCCGAAGGTCGCCAGTGCCGCGACCGAGGCGGGCAGCCAGAAACCGGTGGTGTCGAAGATCACATCGGCGCCGCCGCGATACACCGCGTTGACCTGCGCACCGAGGTTTTCTGGCTTATCCAGTTGAATCGTCTGATAGCCCTGCTGCTGCAGATCGGCGACCTGCTCGGGCCGGCGCGCCGCCGCCAGCAATTGCGCGCCGCGTACTTTCGCCAGTGCCAAAGCCGCCGTGGCCACTGCCCCGCCGCCGATCACCAGCAAGCGCGTATCGGCGCTGACCAGGCTGCGTTCCAGCGCATCCCACGCCGTGGTGTACGGCACGCCAAGGCTGGCCGCCTGAGCAAAACTCAAATGCGCCGGTTTGTGCGCCACGCCGCTGGCCGGCAATTTGACGAATTGCGCATGGGCGCCGTCGGCGAAGAAGCCCAGCTCGCGCCCGGTACCCCAGACTTCCTGACCGATCAGTGCTTGCGGCCCCTCGACCACCACCCCGGCAAAATCCCGCCCCGGAACCCGTGGCAGCGTGGTGTAAGGAAAACGCCCGAGGACGTTTTTCACATCGCTGGGATTGAGGCCGGCAGCCTTGATCTGCACCAGCACTTCATCGGCGCCGGGCACCGGGGTCGGAACGTCGACGAAACGCAGGGAAGACAGGTCGCCGGTCTGATCGAATTGCAACGCTTTCATGGGCACATCCACCGAAAAGAAAAAAGGAAATTCAGGACACCCAGCCAGCGACCAGTTGCCGGCCCAGCGGCCACAACTGCTCACCGGCCAACATGCCGAGCAGACCGACCAGCGCGATCGCCGGTGGTGCGGGAGAACGGAAGTCGAGCGCGCCATAGAGCAGGCCGACGCCCAGGCCGATGGCCAGAGAAATGAGGTAGTTCATGGGGGAACTCCGCCGCGATAAGTGATGGGCAGAGTCTAGGGAAACGGGCGGAGCGGTATCGGCCAAGGACTTCTGAATTTCGGACAAACCTTCTGCAGCCGCCATAGAACCGTGTGGGAGCGAGCCTGCTCGCGAATGCGGTCTTCCAGTCAAAACTTCATTGCCTGGTGCAAAGCTTTCGCGAGCAGGCTCGCTCCCACCGGGATCTGTTCAAGTTGCCGAGAATTGCGAAGGCGCCACCCCCAGCTCCCGGCGAAACATGTCGCTGAAGCTGCTCGGCGAATAACCCAGGTCGCGAGCAATGACGCTCACCGCCACGCCCTGAATCAACGCTGCCGCCGCCGTCGCCAGCTGCACCTGGCGCCGCCATTCGGCGAAGCCCATGCCGAGGCTGTCCTTGAACAGCCGCGCCAGCGTACGCACGCTGGCCCCGGCGTTCTGCGCATGCTGCTCGAACGGGATCTCCAGCGACGGCGCGGCCATCACGGCCTGACACAGATTCATCAGACGCCGGTCGGACTCATCCGGCAGCGGAATCTTCAGTTGAGAACGCCTGGCCCGGCGCAGTTCCAGCAACGCCAGCCCGACCAGTGCCTCGTAATACTCGGCCTCGCCGGCATCGCCCTGCGCCACCAGCCCGACGATCAACTCGCGCAGCAACCCGCCGACTTCGATCACCTGAACCGTCGCATCCAGGGTCGCCGCCAGCGCCGGGCGCAGGTAGATATTGCGCATCTGCAAATCCGACACCACACGAATCCCGTGCGGCACTCCCGGCGGCAACCACACCGCCCGCTGCGGCGGCACCACCAGCGCTTCGTGCGGGGTTTCGACCCACATCACCCCGCTCATCGCATACAGCAACTGCCCCCAGACATGCTCGTGCGGCTCGATGAACAAACCACGCGGATAGGTTCGCGCCAGCGGTTGCACGGGCACATCGGTGTCGGTCAGATCAGGGGGCGCGGCGAGGGCCATGGCGAGCGTTCACAGGGGGTTGGCGAAGCCGCCATGGTAACCAGCACGCCGCGCCCTCGCCAACGATAGCTACCGTCGGACAATCCGAATGAATTTTCCCGGCACAGCGCGATCCGTTTAATACCACAGGGAGGAATTCGGGCTTTATGAACAACGCAAAACTTTACGTCATCGACTACACACTGCATGGCACCCCCAAGTCGTTCATCATCCGCTCGGACAAAATGGACAACGCCGAAGCCTGGCATTGGGCAAGCTGCGACGCGGGCGTGGGTCGCATCCCGCGCTTCGGCCGCGAGAAAGTGCAAAAGACCAGCAAACCGATGGCAGAAAAATTCGGTCTGGAAAACGTCACCTGGCGCCAGACCAACTGACCCCACCGCCCTCACCGCAGGCTTGGCAATCGACAGGGGGAATCGACCGATGACCGACACTTATCACCCGGCCCGACTGGACTACGGCCTGACCACCTTCTTCGGCCAGATCACCAAAACGGTGAATTGCGCAGTCGCACTGGAAACGGTCGCGGATGACCCTTATCGCTTCACCCTGTGCGTCCAGGCACCGGTACCGGAAGACCTCGACCAAGCGAAGATTGTGGTGGTCAAAGTCGAAGGGCGAACCTTGCAAGGCACGGTGAGGCATTTTGAGCGACAGGAAGACGACAGTCTGAAAATGGAAGTGGAGCCTGATTAGGCTCCACTTTTTTTTCGCGCTTATTTCGGATGAGCGCAACCGCAACCCTTCATCGCACACTCTTCACCGTGTTTGTGGTGATGAGCGCAAGCCTCGCAGCAATAGTGTTTACCGTGTACAGCGTAGGAATGTTCGCCTTCTTTGATCGTGCAGTTGCAGCCCGGGCAGTCGCATTTTTTATCGGACATGGGACAGACTCCTTGCGTGGTGGTTGTCTGAGGCTTGCGAGCAAGCCATATGGGACAGTGTAGAAGGTGGTGTTGCAGGCTGGCCAACTGTTGAGAGATTGGGCGACGCAGAGATGGCTTTCGCGAGCAGGCTCGCTCCCACAGAACAACTGCGCGCAGCACAGACCTGCGCAGACATCAAAAGCCCCTCACCCTAGCCCTCTCCCGGAGGGAGAGGGAACTGACCGAGATGATTGCGAGAAACCCGCCGACGTGGAATACCGAGTCGAACGCAAATTTTGAAAAGCCCGAAAATCGGCGCCCTCTCCCCCGGGAGAGGGCTGGGGTGAGGGGCGAATCCCAGCACAAAACCAAAGCCAGACACCACCCGCTCCTAACCACTCAAAACAATGAGCGCAAGCTCGAGTACCGCTTTTGATCTTGATCTCAGAGCCCGTCGGCAGGCTGAGTGGAGGGATTGATCCGGACGTGCGAGCGCAGCGACCGAACGACGCAGTCGTACACAGCGCAACCGCCAGAAGCAACACCCGCAGCAACGGATATGTACACAGTCATACAAATAAAATCACTGCGCCTGCCGCGAACTCCGATACATAAACACCAAAGCCACCGCCAGACACACCATCGCCAGCATCCGGCTCGGAGACAAGCCGATCGCCGGATTCCCCAACCAGCCAAAATTGTCGATCAACATCCCCATCCCCAACTGCCCGACAATCACCGCCACCGTCGCCACAGCCGTCCCGACCACCGGCACCGCACCCACCATCACCATCATGTACACCACGCCGAACAGCGCCCCGGTCAACTGCCACTTCGGCACCTCAAGCAGACTCACCGCCTGCGCCGGCTCGAAAAACAGAATCAACAACCCGGTCACCACCGCGCCCACCGCAAAGGTCAGCAGACTGCTACGCAGCACCCCCACCGTTTCACCCAGACGCCCATTGATCGCGGCCTGCACACTCAACACCGCACCGGCCAATACCACCACCACCAACAAAATCACCAGCCCCATCACTCACCCCCGCGCAATCAGAACCAAAGCCACCACAATCAAGCCCAACGCCAGCCAGCGCTCGCCGTTGACCTTCTTGCGCGTCGCGCCGAACCAGCCGAAATGGTCGATCAGCACACTCTTGCCGACCTGACCGGACAAAATCGCAATCATCGTCATGGCAATGCCGATATGCGGCGTCGCCAGCGTCAGCACCACCACGTAGATCGGCCCGAGAAAACCGCCGATCAACTGCCAGCGCGGCAGTTCGGTCAGCGCCGGACCTTTCTGTGGGCCGGCAAACAGCAGCAGCAACAACAGGATCGCCGAACCCACGCCGAAGATGCTCAAAGTCGCCCACAAATGCCCGACCTGCTCACCCAGCGGCCCCAGCAATCCGGCCTCCACCGACAAGCCCATGCCAGCGAGAATCACCAGCGGCAGCAACAGCAGACGCAGCACCGAGCTTTTCACCGGTGCCGCAACTACCCCTTCATCCAACGTCTGCATACACAATCTTCCAGGCTCATAAACAATGGCGCGAATTATCGACTGGCATCGCTGTGCGATAAATGGGAGCATCCGGACAACACTTTTGCGCAACACGCACAGCGAGACATGGCATGCACGGGCTCAACGAACTCGGATTCAAAGCGTTAAGGCTGTTTGTAGCGGTCCTCGACCACGGCAGTTTTTCCGAAGTCGCCCGCCGCGAAGGGGTCGCGCCCTCCTCCATTTCGCGGCAGATCCAATTGATGGAACAGGCGCTCAACCAGCAATTGCTCTACCGCCACACCCGCGCCGTCACCCCGACTGAAGCCGGGCGCACGCTCGGGCACCATGCGCGGTTACTGCTGGTGCAATTGGAAGAAGCCGAACAGGCGTTGCAGGAACAGCAAAGCGAACCCACCGGACTGGTGCGCATCAACGCGCCAGTGGTGTTCGGCCAGCGCCATCTGACGCCCTGGCTGGGCGAGCTCTGCGCGCGCTATCCGAAGCTGCAACTGGATATCCAGCAAACCGACCATTACGTCGACCCGCTACAGGAAGGCGCCGACCTGCTGTTTCGCATCGGCGCGCTGCACGATTCAAGCATGCAGGCACGCATTCTGGCGCCGCACCGTTTTCAGGTCGCCGCCAGCCCGGCCTATCTCAAACGCCACGGCACGCCGCAGCATCCCGACCAACTCGCGCAACATCAGTGCCTGGCCTACAAAGGCGCGGCCGGTCAGCAGCGCTGGTTTCTCCGCCGTGATGGCGAGGACTGGACGCCGTACACGGTCAGAGGCTCGATCACTGGCAACCACGCTGACACCCTGACCCAGGCCGCTCAGCAAGGCCTCGGGCTGGTGATGTTTCCGTCGTGGCTGATTGGCGAAGCGGTGCGCGAGGGCACACTGGTGCCGGTGCTGGGGGAATATCAGGTGTCGAACAGCCTGGAACCGCAGCAGATCGCCGTGCTGTGGCCGGGGAGTCGACGGCTGTCGGTGAAGGTGAGGACGGTGATTGATTTTTTTGTCGAGTGCTTTGGCGAAGTGCCCTATTGGGACAGACCTTAAGCCCCACACAAATCCAATTGTGGGAGCGAGCCTGCTCGCGAATACGGTCCGTCTGATATCAGAGCAGCGTCTGATACACAGCTTTCGCGAGCAGGCTCGCTCCCACAGGGTTTATGCAGGGCTCCAGAATTGCGTCAGATACGGAACTGCCCGACCAGCTTGCCCAACCGCTGCCCCAGCTCCGCCAGACTGCGCGACGTTTGCGCGCCCAGTTGCGTTTCATCGGCGACGCTGTCCACCGCCACGGCAATCTGATGCACGCTGCGGTTGATCTCTTCGGCCACCGCCGTCTGCTCTTCCGCTGCGCTGGCGATCTGCGCGTTCATCGAGTTGATTGTGGCGATCAACTGCGCCATCGCGTCCAGCGATGCGCCAGCCTGATTGGCTTGCTGCGAAGTACCGTCGCCGGCCTCGCTGGAACGGCGCATGGCCTCGACCGCCTGCTGCGTGCCGGCCTGCAAGCGGTCGATCATGCCCTGGATTTCCTGGGTGCTGATCTGCGTGCGGCTGGCCAGTGCGCGTACTTCGTCGGCGACCACCGCAAAGCCACGACCGGCCTCACCGGCGCGCGCCGCTTCGATCGCGGCGTTGAGCGCCAGCAAGTTGGTCTGCTCGGCAATCGAACGGATCACCCCAAGCACGCCGACAATCGAACTGACGTCCTGCTGCAGGCTGTCCAGCGATACGCCGCTGTTGCGGATATCGTCGACCAGCGCATGAATCTGCTTGATGCTGCCCGCCACCACGCGCTTGGCGCTCTGGCCTTCTTCGTCGGTCTGCTGCGCGGCGACGGCGGCGTTTTGCGCGCTCTTCGCCACTTCCTGGGCGGCGGCGGACATTTCGTTGATCGCCGTGGCGACCTGATCGGTTTCGTGGCGTTGACGCTCCATCGCCTGATCGGAACGCTGCGCCTGTTCCGAGACCTGAGTAACCAGCCCGGTCAGTTGCGTGGTCATCTCGGTGATCTGCCGAACCAGGCCGTGGATCTTGTCGACGAAGCGGTTGAACGAGCCGGCCAGTTCGCCGAGTTCGTCCTGGCTGGTGATGTTCAGGCGCCGGGTCAGGTCGCCCTCGCCTGCCGCGATGTCGTCGAGGTTGGCTTTCATCAGGGTCAGCGGGCGCAGAATGGTGTTGGCCAGCAGCATGCCCGCCGCCGCGATCACCAACAGCACCAGCACCGCAACGCCGACAATGCTCAGCACCACGCCTTGCACGCGCTCCTGCACTTGCGCCTCGACCTGCGCCACTTGCGCTTCGATGCCGTCGAGGTTGACCGAAGTACCGACCGCCATGTCCCACTTCGGCAGGTATTCGGTGTAGCCGAGTTTCGGCACCAGCACCTTGGCGTTGCCCGGCAGCGGCGAGCTGTATTGCAGATAGTGAGTGCCGTCCTTGGCCACTTTGACCAGGCCGAGGTTGACGTAGACGCCGTTCGGATCGCGGTTGTCCTTGAAGCTTTTGCCCACGCCGTCGGGGTCGTTGGCCTTGAACAGACGCACGGTCTCGGAGTCGTAGCCGAAGAAGTAGCCATCCTTGCCGTAGCGGATGCCCGAGAGCAATTTGATCGCCTGCGCCCGCGCCGCGTCGTCGCCCGGTGCGGCGGCGTCGTAAAGCGGTTTGATCGTGGTCATGGCCACGGCGACGTAACTTTGCAGGGTGGCCTTGGCGTCGCTGAGCAGCCGCTCGCGGGTCTGTTCGACCTCCTTGCGCGCCTGTTCCTGGAGGATGAACAGCGTGGTCACGCTGATGACCAGCGCAAAGAGCAGCACCGGTAGAACGGCAAGGGACAGGACTTTAGCCTTGAGACTCAGGCGCATCGGGGGACTCACTCTTTTGATTTTGTTGGCGTGGTTAAAGGCTTTAACGGCACGCCGGAGCAAAAGTTGAGTCTTGAAACATCGCCGCCCCCCCTGTGGGAGCGAGCCTGCTCGCGAAAGCGTTGGCTCAGCAACCTGTGTGTCGACTGACACGACGCCTTCGCGAGCAGGCTCGCTCCCACATGGGGCAGTTGTGGATTCTTACAGAACCATCGCCGCCACCCAGCCAAACACCAGCAGCGGCAGGTTGTAGTGCAGGAAGGTCGGTACGACGGTGTCCCAGATGTGGTGATGCTGGCCGTCGATGTTCAGACCCGAGGTCGGGCCGAGGGTCGAGTCCGAGGCCGGCGAACCGGCATCGCCCAGCGCACCGGCAGTGCCAACGATGCAGACGATGGCGATCGGGCTGAAGCCCAGTTGCACGCACAACGGCACGAAAATCGCCGCCAGAATCGGCACGGTGGAGAACGACGAGCCGATGCCCATGGTTACCAGCAAGCCCACCAGCAGCATCAACAAAGCCCCGACGCCTTTGCTGTGATTGATCCAGGCCGCCGACGATTCGACCAGCGTCTGCACCTGCCCGGTGGCCTTCATCACTTCGGCAAAGCCTGAGGCGGCGATCATGATGAAGCCGATCATCGCCATCATTTTCATGCCTTCGGTGAACAGGTCATCGGTCTCGCGCCACTTGACGATGCCCGACACCGAGAAAATCAGAAACCCGACCAGAGCGCCGATAATCATCGAGTCCAGCAGCAACTGCACCACGAATGCCGAAGCAATGGCCACACCGGCGATCATCAGGCTCAGCGGGTTGTAGTGCACCGCCGTCTGCTCGACCTGTTCGATCTTCGCCAGGTCATACACGCGCTTCTTGCGATAGCTGATGAACGCGATTGCCAGGCCGAAAACCATGCCCAGTGCCGGAATGCCCATGGCGTGGGTGACATTGATGCCGCTGATGTCGACGCCGCTGCGGGCGACGTTGGCCAGCAGGATTTCGTTGAGGAAGATGTTGCCGAAGCCCACCGGCAGAAACATGTACGGGGTGATCAGGCCGAAGGTCATGACACAGGCGATCAGACGGCGATCGAGTTGCAGCTTGGTCAGTACATATAGAAGTGGCGGCACCAGCAGCGGGATGAATGCAATGTGAATCGGCAGAATGTTCTGCGAGGCAATCGCCACCACCCACAGCAGGCCGATCAGCAGCCATTTGACGTTACCGCCGCCGGTTGCATGCTGCCGATCCACCATGGCCAGGGCCTTGTCGGCCAGCGCATGGGCCAGGCCCGACTTGGCAATCGCCACGGCGAAAGCGCCGAGCAAGGCGTAGGACAGCGCCACGGTCGCGCCGCCGCCCAGACCGCTGTTGAACGCCTTGAGTGTTGCGTCGATGCCCAGACCGCCGGTCAGGCCACCGACCAGCGCCCCGACGATCAGCGCGATCACCACATGCACGCGCGACAGGCTGAGGATCAGCATGACGCCGACGGCTGCTATGACTGCATTCATTTCACTACCTCAAAAAACACTGCGGGTGAAAACACACCGCCAGACAGGATGAGTCCGCCCGGGGTTGGCCGGCGGAGGTGTACAGAGGGTCTTGTTAGAGGGCGCGCACTGTGCCGCAGAGTGGCGGCGCTGTCAAAGCCCCGTGGCGAGGGGATTGATCGTTCCCACGCTCTGCGTGGGAATGCAGCCCGGGACGCTCCGCGTCCCTTCCAGAGCCGAACGCGGAGCGTCCGTTGAGGCATTCCTTTGCTGCGCGTGGGAACGATCATAACCCTACACGCAAATGTCACGTCTGCTTCGCAGCCGAACGGGGATAAATCCCCTCGCCACAGGACCACAGGACCACAGGACTACAGGACTACAGGCCCCGCATGCGGCAATCGGTCATATTGCGCTCACGACATAAAGAAAGCCGAAACGCGGCCGCTACAGTGCAAAGTCTCAGATATTTATCGGATAAGGATGTTTTCCATGTCGCTCAGACAACTTTCCATCCAATGGAAAATCACCCTGCTCGCTGGCCTCTGCCTGGCCGGTATCGTGACCCTGTTGGTCGGTCTTTCGCTGTATCGCATGGAACACAGCTCGGCGCTGGTCAAGGCCTCGAGCATGGAGATGCTCACCGAGTCGGCGCAGGCGCGGATCGAGTCGCAAGGTGAAGTGCAGGCCGCCGGCATTCGTCAGCAATTCATGGACGCCTATCAGTACGGCCACGGTTTCTCGCGGCAGGTACTGTTTTTGCGTGAGCAGGCCGAGAAGCGTTTTCTCGATGCCTTCGATCTGCGCGAGGACATGACCCGTCAGGTCAAATCCGCGCTGCAAGCCAACCCGGACCTGCTCGGCCTGTCGCTGGTGTTCGAAGCCAATGCACTGGACGGCAAGGACGAACTGTTCGCCGATCAGGCTGAACTGGGCAGCAACGACAAGGGCCGTTTCGCCCTGTACTGGTCGCAGCCGACCCCGGGCAAAGTCACCTCGATGGCGCTACCGGAAAGCGACATGAGCGACACCAGCACCGGCCCCAGCGGTCAGGCCGCCAACGCCTGGTTCACCTGCCCGCGCACCACGCTCAAACCGTGTGTGATCGAGCCGTACTTCTATGTCATCGACGGCCACAAAGTGCTGATGACCAGCATCGTCTTCCCGCTGCAGGTCAACGGCAAAGTCATCGCCTCGCTGTCGGTCGACATCAATCTCAACAGCCTGCAAGCGATCAGCCAGAACGCCAGCCGCAAGCTTTACGACGGGCAGACCGCCGTGAGTATTGTCAGCCCCGCCGGCCTGCTCGCCGGTTACAGCCCGGATGCCGGCAAACTCAGCCAGCGCCTGGATGCGGTGGATCAGGCCAGCGGCAGCGAGTTGCTGCGCTTGCTCGCCGCGAGCACTGGCGTGAGCAGCCTGCACAGCACCGGCCAGTTGAAAGTGCTGTCGCCGTTCCAGCCGATTCCCGACGGCCCGGCATGGGGTGTGTTGCTCGATGTGCCGGAGAAAGTCCTGGTCAGCCGCGCCGAAGCGCTCAAGCAGCAACTGGATGCGAGCAATACCTCAGGCACGCTGATCGAACTGAGCCTGGGCCTGCTCGCCGCGCTGATCGGTCTGCTGCTGGTGTGGCTGATGGCGCGCAGCGTAACCAAACCGATTCTCGGCGTGGCGCACATGCTTGAAGACATCGCCAGCGGCGAAGGCGACCTGACCCGGCGTCTGGCCTACGACAAGCAGGACGAGCTCGGCCAGTTGGCCGGTTGGTTCAACAAGTTCCTCGACAAGTTGCAGCCGATCATCGCCGAGGTGAAGCGCTCGGTGCAGGATGCGCGCAACACCGCTGACCAGTCCTCGGCCATTGCCACCCAGACCAGCGCCGGCATGGAGCAGCAATACCGTCAGGTCGATCAGGTCGCCACCGCTTCCCACGAAATGAGCGCCACTGCCCAGGACGTTGCACGCAGCGCCGCGCAGGCCGCCGAAGCTGCCAAGGACGCCGACCGCGCCACCCGTCAGGGTCTGACCGTGATCGACCGCACCACCGCAAGCATCGACACCCTCGCCGCCGACATGAGCGCAGCGATGGTTCAGGTCGAAGGGCTGGCTGCGAACAGCGAGAAGATCGGCACGGTGCTGGAAACCATCCGCGCCATCGCCGAGCAGACCAACCTGCTCGCTCTCAACGCCGCCATCGAAGCCGCCCGCGCCGGTGAGGCCGGACGCGGTTTTGCCGTGGTCGCGGATGAGGTGCGCAACCTTGCGCGCCGCACTCAGGAGTCGGTGGAAGAAACCCGCCAGGTCATCGAGCAATTGCAGAACGGCACGCAGGAAGTGGTCGGCTCGATGGGCAACAGCCATCGTCAGGCCCAGGGCAGCGTTGAGCAGGTGGGCCAGGCCGTGACGGCGCTGCGGCAGATCGGCGATGCGGTGACGGTGATCAGCGACATGAACCTGCAAATCGCCAGTGCTGCCGAAGAGCAGAGCGCGGTGGCTGAGGAGATCAATAACAACGTGGCGACGATTCGCGATGTGACCGAATCGCTGTCCGGACAGGCGAATGAATCGGCGCGGGTCAGTCAGTCACTCAACAGCCTGGCGAATCAGCAGCAGCGGTTGATGGATCAGTTTCGCGTTTGATGCACAAGTGCGGGGTGTCAGTTCCAATCCCCCCTCACCCCAGCCCTCTCCCCCCAAGGGGGGCGAGGGGGAAAGGGAGCCGATCTTCATGCCATTCAAGTCCTGAGTTCGACTCGGATTTCAAGTGGGTGCATCTCTCAAGAACAACACAATCAGTCCCCTCTCCCTCTGGGAGAGGGTTAGGGTGAGGGGCTTTTCAAGGGCTCACCGCTTAGGCAGTTCAATCACCACTTTCAACCCGCCCCACTCGCTTTCGCCCAGCACCAGCAAGCCACCCCACGTATCGACGATATCCCGCACAATCCCAAGGCCGAGCCCATGCCCGTGGGTCTGCTCATCCAGCCGCGTGCCACGGCTGAACACCTGAGTGCGCTGCTCTTCGGGAATCCCCGGGCCGTCATCTTCCACGCTCAGGGCAAAGCCGTCAGACCTTTCGATCACACTCAAGCGCACCTCGGCATCGGCCCATTTGCAGGCGTTGTCGAGCAGGTTGCCGAGCAGTTCCAGCAAATCCTCGCGGTCCCACGGCAGTTGCAAGCCCGGCGGTGCGACGTAACTCAAGGCCAGATGCTCGCCGTGAATCATGTTCAGCGTCGCCAGCAACCCCGGCAACTCGGCATCGCAATCGAACAACGCGCCGGGCAGCGCATCCCCGGATAACCGCGCGCGATTGAGTTCGCGATTGAGGCGCTGCTGCACCTGTTCCAGTTGTTCCTTGAGAATTTTGCGCAGCTCGGGATGGTCATCGAGCTTGTCGCTGGAGGCCAGGCTGAGCAGCACCGCCAACGGGGTTTTCAGCGCGTGGCCGAGGTTGCCCAAGGCATTGCGCGAGCGCTTGAGGCTGTCTTCGGTGTGGGCGAGCAAGTGGTTGATCTGCGCCACCAGCGGCTCCAGTTCCACCGGCACCTGATCGTCGAGTTGCGAGCGCTGGCCCTGTTGCAACTGAGCGATCTGCTCGCGCGCGCGTTCCAGCGGTTTCAGCGCGCGGCGCACGGTCAGGCGTTGCAGGAACAGGATCAGCAGCAACGCCGCCAGCCCCAGGCCGAGGCCGATCTGGCGCATGCGCTGGAAGCTGTCGCTGACCGGCGTGTAATCCTGGGCGACGCTGATCGAGATCGACTGACCCAGGCGCCGATAGTCCGAGCGCAGTATCAGCAAGCGTTGCCCGCCCGGGCCCAGTTGCAGGTTGCTGTGCAGCCCCGGGTGTTGCAGCAGCGGCAGTTCCTGATCCCACAGCGAGCGCGAACGCCAGTGGCTGTCGGAAAAATCGATGCGAAAGTAATGCCCGGAAAACGGCCGCTGATAGGCCGGCGAGAGATGCCGCTCATCCAATTGCAAACCTTGCGGGCCGCGCACCAGCGCCACCAGCAGGCTTTCGCTGTCGTTGCGCAGGCCGGCTTCGAGGTAGCGCTGCAAACCGACTTCGAACAACCACAGGCTGGTTTGCGCCAGTACCAGACCGACGATCACCATCACACTGATCAAACCCAGGCTCAAACGGCGCTGGATTGATCTCATGAAGCTTGCCCGCCGAACAGGTAACCCTGACCGCGACGGGTTTCGATCACGCTTTTGCCGAGCTTGCGCCGCAGGTGATTGACGTGGACTTCGAGGACATTGGAATCACGCTCGGTCTCACCGTCGTAGAGGTGTTCGGCGAGGTGGCTTTTCGAGAGGATCTGTTCGGGGTGCAGCATGAAATAGCGCAGCAGACGGAATTCAGCGGCGGTCAGCTGAATGTCGGCGCCGTCGCGAACCACGCACTGGCGACCTTCGTCCAGATGCAGGCCGGCGGCTTGCAAAGTCGGCTGGTTGGCCTGGCCCTTGGAGCGGCGCAACAGTGACTGAATGCGCAGGTACAGCTCTTCCGGATGGAACGGTTTGGTCAGGTAATCGTCAGCGCCGGCCTTCAGCCCTTCGATGCGCTCGGCCCAGGAATCACGCGCGGTGAGGATCAGCACCGGAATCGCCAGGCCGGCGGCGCGCCACTGCGCCAACACGTCCAGCCCCGGCACGCCGGGCAGGCCGAGGTCGAGGATGATCAGGTCATAGGGCTCGCTGCTGCCCTGATACACCGCGTCACGACCATCGGCCAGCCAATCCACCGCGTAGCCTTGGCGTTGCAGGCCGGCGAGCAATTCGTCGGCCAGCGGTACGTGGTCTTCCACCAGAAGCAAACGCATTGATCAATCTTCCTTGTCTTTGACTAACTCGCCGGTATCGGCCTTCAGGTGCAGCTCGCGCGCCACGCCTTCGACCGTCAGCAATTCGACTTCGTAAATGTACACGTCGTGTTTTTCTTCCAGCTCGACTTCCAGCAGTTTGGCGCCGGGGTAGCGATCCATGGCCTGCTGCAGGACTTGCTCCAGCGGCAGGATCACGCCATCGCGACGCAGGGCCAGCGCCTCGTCCTGATCGAGGTCGCGAGCCATGGCCGTGCTGCACAACAACACCAGCGCCAGCGCCGTCAGGCGGGTGGCGCGACTATTCAGCTTCATTACGTATCCTGATGATCCCTGAGCACTTCACCATCGACGGCGTTCAACTCCAGATCCCACTTCAGCCCTTTCGGGTCGCGCAGTTCGATCTGGTAAATGAACTTGCCGTACTCTTCCTCCAGCTCGGTTTCGGTGATTTCCGAACCGGGGTGTTTTTCCAGGGCGATGGCGTTGAGCTTCTCGAAGGAGACGATAGTACCAGCGTCGCGCAAACGAAGCGCCTCATCGGGTCCGAGATCGCGCGCCAGCGCAGTGTGGGCGCCAAGGCCGAGGATCGAGGCAGTGGTCAGGGCAGTCAGGGTTTTCATGGGTGTCTCCGAATTCTTATATGTTGCTTACGGTGGGCACCATAGCGGGATCAACTTAACTGAAACTGAATGGCCATCATTGTGCCCTTTCCGCTGGACCACAGACTGATGGATAACCCTGTGGGAGCGGGCTTGCCCGCGAAGGCGGCGGCACAGCTTGCATCTCTGTGTCTGAAAGGACGCTATCGCGGGCAAGCCCGCTCCCACAGGGTTATGCGGTGTGCTTATAATCGCCAGCTTGCTAACGATCGAGACCGGTATGACCGCCATCCACATCAAGTTTCCCGCCCTCACCCTCAAGGCCGGCCCACGGGCCATGGCGCGGATTCGTGCGCAGGGATTGCACGCCGCAGACGTCGGCACCTTGCCCGGTGCGGCCGGTGGGCCGAAGGCATTGGGGATTCAGGGGCTCGATCTGGCGTTGTTCGGCGAGTGGCTGCCGAGTGCGCCGCGCGAGCGTTCGCTGATCGGCGCCTCGGTGGGTTCCTGGCGCTTCGCCAGCGCTTGCCTGCCAGACGCCGCCGAAGGCATTCGCCGCCTCGGCCAGCTCTACGCCGAGCAGCATTTCAACAAAGGCGTGAGCATGGCCGAGATCAGCCAGAGCTCGCAGCGCATGCTCAATGACCTGCTCGACGGCCGCGATGCGAACATCCTTGAGAACGCCGATTACCGCTTGAACATCATGGTGGTGAAAAGCCAGGGCCGCCTCGCTGAGGACCATCGCGGGCGCCTCGGTCTGGCGCTGGGTTCAGTGATCGCCGACAACCTGCGCGGCCGTGCACGCCTGTCGCGACACTTTGAGCGGCTGATCATCCACGATCCGCGCCTGGCCCCGCCGCTTGATGCCTTGACCGATTTCCCTTCACGCTTCGTTGCCCTCAACACCGGCAACCTGCGCCAGGCCCTGCTCGCTTCCGGATCGATCCCGATGGTGATGGAAGGCGTGCGCGACCTGCCCGGCGCCGGCGCGGGTACGTTCCGTGACGGCGGCCTGCTCGACTACCATCTCGACCTGCCCTACAGCGGCGACGGTATCGTGCTCTATCCGCACTTCACCGATCGAGTGATTCCCGGCTGGTTCGACAAGACCCTGCCCTGGCGCCGCGCTTCGGTGCAGCGTCTGCAAGATGTGCTGCTGGTCGCGCCGTCGAAGGAATATCTGGCGCGCCTGCCCTACGGCAAACTGCCCGACCGTAACGACTTCAAACGCTTTATGGGCGATGCGCCGAGCCGGCAGAAATACTGGCACACGGCGATGGACGAGAGCCGCCGACTGGGCGACGAATTTCTCGAACTGACGGCCAACGGTCGCCTCGCCGAGCGCTTGCTGACCCTTTAGTCAGCACGGCCAAAGACAAGCTGATAAACTCGCCGCCTGCCCGAATCGCTGCGGCGAACGCCATCTGAACAGAGCCGAAAATACCGTGGAAATCTTCAAAGAGTTTACTTTCGAATCCGCCCACCGCCTGCCGCACGTCCCGGACGGCCACAAGTGCGGACGCCTGCACGGTCACTCATTCAAGGTCGCGCTGCACCTGAGCGGCGACCTCGATCCGCACACTGGCTGGATTCGCGATTTCTCCGAGATCAAAGCGATTTTCAAGCCGCTGTATGAGCGTCTTGACCACAACTACCTGAACGACATTCCCGGCCTGGAAAACCCGACCAGCGAAGTGCTGGCCAAATTCATCTGGAACGAGATGAAGCCATTGCTGCCGGAACTCAGCGCGATCCGCATTCATGAGACGTGCACCAGCGGCTGCATCTATCGCGGCGAATAGCAACAAAGATCTCCTGCCAAAGCCATCGCCGCTGCCCTCATGCGCTTCTTCTGACCCAACATTATTCCCCCTGACACCGATCGTTCCCACGCTCTGCGTGGGAATGCCTCAACGGACGCTCCGCGTTCGGCTTTGGAATGGGACGCGGAGCGTCCTGGGCTGCATTCCCACGCAGAGCGTGGGAACGATCAGACGCTCTGCGTGGGAACGATCAGATCGCAGCCTTCGGCAGCTCCTACATTGGGCTTCGGTGTGTTCGGGTGCACCGTTTTCGCGCCTGACTTCGCCGTGTCGTCTATACATACCCGGCCCGACCGCGCTTGGCACGACCGCTGCAACCCTTCTGCGTCTTCCCCTTCCAGCAAGGACTGCCCCATGACGCAGAACGCCTCCGGCAACGATTACCCGCTCAGTGAAGTCCCCATGCACGCGCGCAAAGGCCTGGCCTCGACGGCGATGGTGTTACTGGGCTTCACGTTTTTCACCGCGACCATGTTTGCCGGCGGCAAGCTCGGGGTCGCGTTCGGTTTTGCCGAGATGATGGCGGTGATCATTGTCGGCAACCTGTTGCTGGGTCTCTACGCAGCGGGTCTGGGTTACATCGCCTTCAAGAGCGGCCTCAATTCAGTGCTGATGGGTCGCTTCTGTTTTGGCGAAGTTGGCAGCAAGCTCAGCGACCTGATCCTCGGCTTCACCCAGATTGGCTGGTACGCCTGGGGCACAGCGACGGCAGCGGTGGTGATCGGCAAGTATTTCAATCTCGATGAAACCAGCGTGCTGGTCCTGATGGTGCTGTTCGGTCTGGGCTTCTGCGCTACGGCGTACATCGGCTATCGCGGACTGGAGATTCTCTCGTACATCGCGGTGCCGGCGATGATGTTGCTGCTGATGCTGTCGATGTGGGCAGCGACCGTGAAAGTCGGCGGTTTCGAAGGCTTGCTCAGCGTGGTGCCGACCGGTTCGCTGGACTGGTCGACGGCGATCACGCTGGTGTTCGGCACCTTCGTCAGCGGCGCAACGCAAGCCACCAACTGGACGCGATTTTCGCGCTCGGCAAAAGTGGCAGTGCTGGCCAGCCTGATCGGTTTTTTCATCGGCAACGGCCTGATGGTGCTGATCGGCGCGTACGGCGCGATCGTCTATCAACAGCCGGATGTGGTTGAAGTGCTGCTGTTGCAGGGCTTCGCCATGGCCGCGATGGCCATGCTGTTGCTGAACATCTGGAGCACTCAGGACAACACCATCTACAACTTCGCCGTCGCCGGCTGCAACCTGCTGCGCACCGGGCGGCGCAAGACCGTGACCCTCGGTGGCGCGGTGATCGGCACTCTGCTCGCCCTGCTGGGCATGTACGACATGCTGGTGCCGTATCTGATCCTGCTCGGCACGGTTATTCCGCCGATTGGCGGGGTGATCATGGCTGACTTCTTCTACCGCTGGCGCGGGCACTATCCGCGCCTGGCCGACGCACGGTTGCCGGCGTTCAACTGGCCGGGGCTCGGGGCCTACGGGGTGGGCACCGTCGCTGCGTTCAGCTCGCCCTGGGTCGCGCCGCTGGTAGGCATTGCCGCTGCCGCGCTAACGTATGTCATCGTCACCGGTGTGCTCGGCGCCCGTCGCATCAGCGCACCACTACAAGACCTATAAAAAGGATTCGCTTGATGCACATCATCAACGCCCGCCTGCGCAACCAGGAAGGCCTGCACGAATTGCACCTTGAAGACGGCCTGATCCACAGCATCGCCCGTCAGACCGAAGCGCCGACCCTCGGCGCGGATGACCTCGATGCCGGCGGCAATCTGGTGGTGCCGCCCTTCGTCGAGCCGCACATCCACCTCGACGCCACCCTCACTGCGGGCGAGCCGCGCTGGAACATGAGCGGCACGCTGTTCGAGGGCATCGAATGCTGGGGCGAGCGCAAGGTCACCATCACCGAAGAAGACACCAAGACCCGCGCCAAGAAGACCATTCAGGCCTTGGCCGCCCACGGCATTCAGCACGTGCGCACCCACGTTGACGTCACCGACCCGCAACTCACCGCGCTCAAGGCCATGCTCGAAGTGCGTGAGGAAAGCCGTCACCTGATTGACCTGCAAATCGTCGCGTTCCCGCAGGAAGGCATCGAGTCGTTCCGCAACGGGCGCGAGTTGATGGAAGAAGCAATCCGCATGGGCGCCGACGTGGTCGGCGGCATTCCGCATTTCGAATACACCCGCGATCAGGGCGTCAGCTCGGTGAAGTTCCTGATGGACCTGGCCGAGCGCACCGGCTGCCTGGTCGATGTGCATTGCGACGAGACCGACGATCCGCATTCACGCTTCCTTGAAGTGCTTGCCGAAGAAGCGCGCAGCCGCGACATGGGCGCCCGCGTCACCGCCAGCCACACCACGGCGATGGGCTCTTATGACAACGCCTACTGCGCCAAACTGTTCCGCCTGCTCGGCCATTCCGGGATCAGTTTTGTTTCCTGCCCGACCGAAAGCATTCATCTGCAAGGGCGCTTCGACAACTTCCCCAAACGCCGGGGCGTGACCCGCGTCAATGAACTGCTCGAAGCCGGCATGAACGTGTGTTTCGGCCAGGACTCGATCGTCGACCCGTGGTATCCGCTGGGTAACGGCAACATCCTGCGCGTGCTCGAAGCCGGTCTGCACATCTGCCACATGCTCGGTTATCGCAACCTGCAAAGTGCGCTGGATCTGGTCACCGACAACAGCGCCAAAGCCATGCACCTGGGCGAGCGCTACGGACTGGAACAGGGCCGCCCGGCGAACCTGCTGATTCTCTCGGCAGACAGTGATTACGAAGTGATCCGCAGCCAAGGCCTGCCGCTGTATTCGATTCGCGGCGGCAAGGTGTTGATGAAGCGGCAGATGCCGGTGGTGGAGTTCAGTTGAGATTGCGCTGGGGCTGATGGCCTCATCGCTGGCAAGCCAGGCTCCCACAGGTTTTGTGTTGAGCACATGATTGGGCCCTCATGCAAAACCTGTGGGAGCCTGGCTTGCCAGCGATGGCGTCGGCCGAATCAAGCGATCAACCGCGCCGTGCCAAACAATCTGACGCGCAGCAATTCCCCTTGCGAAACCTCAAGCAAAACCGGTGCGGTGCCACCCGGCATGACCACCCGCACTTCACCCGCCTCGGCCCAACCCACCCGCCACGCGGCACACGCGACCGCACTGGCGCTGGTGCCGGAAGACGCGGTTGGTCCTTCGCCACGTTCGAATACCCGGGCGAGGACTTGCTGCGGCGACACCAGCGCGGCCCATTGCAGATTGACACCCGCCGGGCACGGATTGCCGGCACCGTTGGGCATCGCATAGGCGATCGCTGTAAGCCGTTGGTTCAGGGTGGGTTCACCCATCTGTTCGTTGCTCGGCAAAGCGGCCGCATCGCCGAGCAGCGTTACACAGTGCGGATTGCCGATACGGACGAATTGGCTGTGGCTCCAGTCAGGATCGAGTTCCGCCAAGGGCTGGACATGGCTGACGTCGCGATTGTTGAACTTAACGTTTTCAACCGTCTGCGCACCCACAGCCTCCGGGCCAAATGTGGGCTGGCCGAGGTCGAGCCAGAAACCGCGCACGCCTTCGATTTCGGCCGGTTTTACCGAGGTTTCCAGCGCTTCGCCCTTGTCATGATGAACGCGCAACACGACGCCCTGCTCCGCTATCAAGCCTTGCTCGGTCAATGCCTGAGAAAAAATCGTCAGGCCGTTACCGCTGCGCTCGGCTAGGCTGCCGTCGGTGTTGACGATGAGTACATCGAACGGCGCAGCTGCCTGGAACGGGCCGATCAGCAGGCCGTCGCTGCGGTGGGGTTTGCTGTTGGCCGGGCGTTGGCCTTCGGGCCAGTGACAGAACAAGGCGATGGCGGCCTCGCTCCATTGCTGCCTGGATACGGCGCACTCTGCGGCCCTCGCTGGCAAAGCGATTCCGGCTTCGCGCAAGGCTTGGGGCGAGACCACTCCGTAGATATTGCCGCGTGCGTCGTAGAACTTCGTCATGCCTTGTTCCCGTATTCCATGCTGGCGAAAATCCGACTGTAAACCGCAAACCAGTGTGGGAGCGAGCCTGCTCGCGAAGGCGGTGCGTCAGTCGACAATTCCATATTTGACCCACCGCTTTCGCGAGCAGGCTCGCTCCCACAGGGTAGGATGTTCACCGTTATGCCCCGAAAGGCCTGAGATCGAACCTCAACGCCGTCAGAATGTCACTCGGGATGCAGTTGTTTTTTTGCCAAGGACCGATATGACCAGCCTCAACCCCCAAGACACCTTCGTCCCCGGACGCCTGGAACAGATGTCCACGCGCGTTGCCTTTTTCATTGCCGGCCTCGGCATCGCCGCGTGGGCGCCGCTGGTGCCTTATGCCAAGGCGCGGGCCGGGCTGGATGAGGGCACGCTGGGATTACTGCTGCTGTGCCTGGGTGTCGGCTCGATTCTGGCGATGCCGCTGGCGGGGATTCTCGCCACGCGTTTTGGTTGCCGACGCGTGGCCACCGGCGGCACCTTGCTGATCTGCGCGGCGCTGCCGTTGCTGGCGACGGTGTCGTCGATCCCGGCGCTGATCGCCACGTTGTTCATGTTCGGTGCCGGCCTCGGCACGGTGGACTCGACGGTGAACCTGCAAGCAGTGATCGTCGAGCGCGCCAGCGGCAAGCACATGATGTCGGGTTTCCACGGCCTGTTTAGCCTCGGCGGCATTGTCGGTGCGGCGGGCGTCAGTGCCCTGCTCGGCCTCGGGCTGACACCGCTGGCGGCGATGCTGGTGGTAGTGGTTTTGCTGATCGGCGCTTTGCTCAAATGCGTGCCGCACATGTTGCCCTACGGCAGCGAAAGCTCCGGCCCGGCGTTCGCCATTCCCCATGGCATCGTGCTGTTCATCGGCGGCATGTGCTTCATCGTGTTCCTCACCGAAGGCGCGGCGCTGGACTGGAGCGCAGTGTTCCTCGCTCAGGAACGCGGGATCGACACGGCATACGCAGGCCTGGGTTACGCAGCGTTTGCCCTGACCATGACCGTCGGCCGTCTGCTCGGTGACCGCATCGTGCGCAAGCTGGGTGCCACGCGGATCATTCTGTTCGGCGGGCTGTTGGCGGCGGCGGGGTTGTTTCTCGCCACCTTCGCGCCGAGCTGGCAAGCGGCACTGCTCGGGTATGCGCTGGTCGGCGCCGGTTGCTCGAACATCGTGCCGGTGCTGTACACGGCAGTGGGCAAGCAGACGGTGATGCCGGAAAGCATCGCGGTGCCGGCGATTACCACGCTGGGTTATGCCGGGATTCTCGCCGGGCCGGCGGTGATCGGTTTTGTCGCCCATGCCAGCAGCCTGAGTTTTGCCTTTGGCCTGATGGCGGTGCTGTTGGTCGCGGTGGCCATCGGCGGTAAGACATTGAAAGTATGAAGATTAGCGCGACACCTGTCAGGTTTGACACTAGACAGGCTTTGACCCTTTGAATCATGGTGATTTCCAGCCCCGCGGAAATGGAAATCTGTCATGAACATTCGAATTGGATCGGCTGTTGCACTTATCGCTCTTCTCCAGGGATGCGCCTCCGTCAATCGATACGACTGGGGCGAAGGCGCAGCCAACTTTGCTCCCGCTGAGCGACTGGCCAATGCCAACGGACGTTATGCGCATTGGCAAGCCATTGGCCGTGTCGAAGTTGAAGGCGGCATGACCTGCTCCGGTACACTCATTGACACACGAGAACCCGGTACTGTGTCGAATCCGGCTTATGTACTGACCTCCGGACACTGCACACATCCGGAGATAGGTAATAACGAGGTCATCGTCAATCAGCCTGCAAAGGGTCGGGTGACGTTCAATTATTTTTTCGACACGCAACCGCACAGTCGCTCATATGCGGTAGGCCGGATTGGCTGGAGCACGCTACGTGGCCAAGACATCTCTATCGTTGAACTTGCCACCTCTCTGGAACAGTTGATCAGCGACGGTATCGAGCCTCTGAAACTGGCGCATGCCCCCTTGCCCGCTGAAGAAAACATTTTGATCACCGGCGCGCCCGTGAACGGCTTCATTCAGCGAATGGCATGCAAACAGGAACATTCGGCAGCGGTCATCGAAGGCCCTTGGCGATGGGTAGGACAATCGAGCAACCGTTGCCTCGATGTTGTCAGTGGATTATCCGGCTCACCATTGCTTGCGCGTTATACCAATGAAGTCGTGGGTGTGTTGGGCACTACCACGCGCGGAAGTGACCGTAATCGATGTGACAAGGGCGCCCCCTGCGAAGTCATTGCCGGGCAGGTCAACAAGCGAACTGCCACCAACTACGCCTCCACAACCGAAGGTCTGGATGCTTGCTTCACCAAGGGACGTTTCGACCCGCGTCCGGGTGACTGCCCGCTGGGAGCGGCATGGTCTTTTCCAACATCATCGCAAAACAGCGATTACATCAGAGTCGAGCGTGACGAGCACGGACAAGTCGTGCCATGGCATTGGCTGCAAACCTTCACATTGAGCGCTCCCTACTACCGCTATCGCTATACGCGCACGCTGGACGAATGCCAGTCGCTTGCTGGGTATAGCCAGGTACAAACCGCTCGCCCTGGTTCCGAGAATCAGTTGAGCCATGAACTCAAAGAAGGTGCGGGGCTATATTTTCTCTGCCTGATTGGCCAACAGCGGCCTACGGACGTGCCAAAACAATCGGATGGAAAAACCCCCAGCATCTATTGGCGGTGGTTGCTGGAAGCACCAGCGCCGTTGGCGCCGGCCTATAAAATCGAATGGGTGGGTGACGATGACTACGATGTCAGGGTTTTTCCGGTCTCACCGGATCTGGATCCCTTTCAATTTCAATACAAGTCCGGGCAGCCCGGGAGCGTCAACTGCAATGACGGGCAGGGATTCCAGCGCGTACCGCCCTCCACGGGCGTGTTCCATGTTTCCGTTGCCAATGGCCGGCAGAACGTCTGCCTCAAAGGCGCAGACCTGGCTGGGAATCCCGGACCGACCATCGACTTTCTGATTCCTCAATAGCTTCAGGCCTGTTGTGGCTGAGCCGTGTGAAACCGGTTCAGCCACAACAGCGCCTTAGAAGCCGACGCTGGCCTGCACGAAGAACGTGCGCGGTGCGCCGACATACATCCCCGAGTTGTTGTCGCTGGAGCGGGTGAAGTATTGCTTGTCGAAGACGTTCTTCACCCCGGCACCGAGCTTGAGGTTCGACACCTGCGGACCGAAGTCGTAGCCGCCGCGCACGTTCCAGGTCACGTAACCCGGGATGTCGCCGTACTGCCCGTCCGCCGTGCCTTCAGTGATGTAGTTGCCATTGAAGCTGCCATCCGCATTCACACCGGTGCCCGGCGAACGCTGTTTCGATTGGGCGAAGCCATCGATGTTGTACGTCCAGCGGTTGATCTCGTACCGCAAACCGACCGTGGCCACCTGCCGCGAATAGAACGGCAGATCGCGGCCCTTGAAGCCGGGGATCTCGCCTTCATAGGTGGCGCGGGTGTAGGTGAAACCGGCGTTGGCAGTCAAACCATCGAGGCGTGGATCGAGGGCGGCCATGTCGTAGTGCGCCGAGGCTTCGATGCCCTGGTGCTTGGTCGCGCCGAGATTGGTCCAGCCGACGTCGTTGCTGATGTATTGCAGTTCGTCATCGAAGTCGATGTAGAACAGCGTCACCTCGCCGCCCCAGACATCATCGTTGTAGCGCGTGCCGATCTCGTAGGTCTTGGCCTTTTCCGGCTCCAGACCGTTGGCGGTGCTGTCACCCGAACCGCCCTGGCCGAGCTGGAAATATTGCAGGCTGCCGAACGAGGTTTCGTAATTGGCGAACAGCTTCCAGGCATCGGACAGGTGATACATCACGCTCAGCGCCGGCAGCGGTTCGTTGCTTTCGATGCTGCGGTTTTTCTCCGGTACCGGGCGGCCAGCGGTGTCGAGGACAGCGCGATCATGCCAATCGGTGCTGATGTGTTCGAAGCGAATGCCCGGGGTGATGGTCCAGTTGCCGACGTCGATCTTGTTGTCGACATACACCGAATTGGCCTCGGTGCCACCGGTGCGATCCTGGAACACATGGCCGTCGGAGGTCGGCGTGACCACCGGCTGATTGTTGACCAGCGCCAGACGACTCGACTCTTCGTGCATCGCCTCTTTCAGATAGCGATAACCGACGCTGACTTCCTGGGTGGTCGGGCCGACATCGAACACCCGCGACACGCGCGGCTCGATGCCGAGGGTGTAGTAGGAACGCGGGTATGAGCTGAGGGTGCGCTGATCGCGCGCGGCGATGGTACTGCCGCGAAAGCTGTCGGTGTAATAGGTGAGAATTTCTGCCTGGGTGCGCTCGTCGATCTGGCGAATCCACTTGAACGACACGTCCTTGCGTCGGCCTGTGAACTGGTCGTAGTCACGCACCGATTCGTACGGTTTGTCGTCGTACTGACGCTGGGTCAGACCGCCGGGCATGTCGGCGCTGGCGTCGTAGTAGTGGAAATTGAGACTGAAATCGTCCTGATCGGTAGGCGCCCAGTGCGTCTTGAGCAGCACGTCGTCGATGTCGTTGCCGTTGTTGCGCTCGCGATAGCCGTGGCCGTTGACGCCGGAGTACAGCAGCGCGACGCCCATGCCGTTGTCGGCGGTGCCACCTATAAATGCGGTGTCGATGTGTTTCCAGCCGCCGTACTGCGTCGTTTCCAGGGTGGTGCCGATTTCGCCGGTGGTTTTCTCCGGGATCGCGCGTGTCACGAAGTTGATCACGCCGCCGACGTTCTGCGGCCCGTAGCGCACGGAACCGGCGCCACGCACGACGTCGATGCTGTCGAGGTTGCCCGAGGAAATCGGCGCCATCGACAGTTGCGGCTGGCCGTACGGAGCAAACGCGGCAGGTACGCCGTCGATCAGCACGGTCGAGCGTGGTGACAGGCGCGAAGTCAGACCGCGTACGCCGACGTTGAGGGAAATATCACTGCCGCCGGTGCCATTGGAGTCCTGCACCTGCACGCCAGGCACGCGTTTGAGCACGTCGCTGACGTTCATCGCGCCCTGCTCGACCATCGCTTCGCGGCGAATCACCGTGCGTGCGCCGGGGTGGTTCTGCACCACCGCAGCGTCCGCGTCACCAAGCCAGTCGCCGACCACTTTGATGTCGGTCACGCCGAGCTCCAGCGGGCCGTTGCTGGCTGCGGAGGTGGCGGCTGGAGCGAGCGTCACCGAGCCTTCGTTGATCTGATAATCGAGACCGCTGCCCTGCAACAGCTGACGCAAAGCCTGCTCTGGTGAAAGGTCGCCGTCGACCGCTGGCGCCTGTTTGCCGGCCACCAGCTCAGGGCTGAAAAACACCTGCAGCGAGGTTTGCTGGCCCAGTTCGCTCAAGGCCTGGCCCAGCGGTTGCGCGCGGATATGAATGGCTTCAGCGGCAAACGCCAACGGCATCGCGGCGCTGACCGCCAGCGCGAGAGCCAATGGCAACCAAGGGGATTTTTTATTGTGGGTTGTGGTGATGTTCACGTCGTACGCAGTCCTGTGGATCGCAAGAGTGTGCGGCTGTTAATGCAAACCAGTTGCAGTTGAACAGGAAGACGATGAACTGAAAAAAAACCTGAATGCTATCTGGAAATTATTTCCTGACTGCCATCGGCAAGGGTGCGCACCGTCACCGGCAGGATGCTCGGCAAGGCTTTGAGCAAAGCGTCGGTGTCATCGGATTTGAACACGCTGGTCAGGCGCAGGCTGGCCACGTTCGGCTGGGTTACGGTCAGCGGTTTGTCGCGATAGCGCGATACTTCCACCGCGACTTCACTGAGGCTGGCGTTGTTGAACACCAGTTTGCCGTTGCGCCATGCGGTCAATTCCGCCGGGCTAACCGCGTAGGCCGGCAGGACCTTGCCCTGGGCATCGACCGAAGTGCCGAGGCCTGCGGTAAGGTTGATGAACTCGTTGTCCGGGGCAGCACTTCCCTGCACCTTCACCGTGCCCTGCTCCACCGCCACGCGGGTCTGCGTGGCATCGCGGCGCACATCGAAACGTGTACCGGTGACTGTGACCTTGCCGCTGCCGGCTTCAACAATGAACGGACGCGAGGCGTCGTGTTCAACGCTGAACATCGCCTCGCCCGCGCTCAATTCGATAACCCGTCGATCCTGCTCATAACGCACCTGCAAGCGGCTGCGACTGTTCAGATCGATCAGCGAACCGTCCGGCAACGCCACATGCTTGCGCTCACCCGGCGCCGTGGCGAATTCAGCGCGGTAAGCGCCCGGATGATTCAAACCACTGAACAGGCCAAGCCCCAGCGCCACGGCCAGAACACTCGCGGCCACGGCATAACGCAGCAACGGCCGGCGTTCGCGGCGGGGAGTTTGCGCAAGCGCCTGAAGACGCGACGTCGGCAGCAGATCAGCCGCCGCCCACAAACCCTGCAGCAACTGGAATTCTTCGCGGTGTTGCGGATGCTCGTTCAGCCAGGCCTCGAAGCGCTGCCGTTGCTCGACGCTGACATTCGACTCCTGCAATCGCACGAACCAGGCCGCCGCTTCGTCACGCACCGCCGCTTGCCCACAGGCGCAATCACCCGTCTCCATCATGGAATGTCCTGTCCGGCTGAAAATGAAAAGATCCAAGCGCTCATGATTGCAAGCCATCCAGCCGCTCACGCAGATGCCGCAGGGTGCGGATCATATACTTTTCGACCATGTTCTTGGACAGCCCCAGGCGTTCGGCGATTTCTGCCTGAGTCAGGCCTTCGATCTTCTGCCAGACAAAGATCTTGCGGCAGTTGAGCGGCAGCTCGGTGAGCGCGCGTTCGATGGAATCGGCCAACTGGATCGCGTGCATGTAATGCTCCGGATCGCCCGCCGACGACGCAGTGTCCTCGACCGCCTCCGACTCCAGGGCGCCCCGCCGGTCCTCCCGCCGATAACCGTCAACGGCGATATTGCGTGCAGTCTGATGCAAATACGCACGCGGCTGCTGCACCGCCGCCGAATCCGCCTCGAGCACCCGCACAAAGGTGTCGTGCGCCAGATCCTCGGCCTGCGCGCGATTGCGCAGGCGCCGAGTCCAGGTGCCGATCAACTCTTCGTAATGCTCGAAAAAGCCGGATCTGCGGGAGCGCATGGGGGATTGGCGGCATGGTGAGAAAGGGGCGTGAATAGTAATGCTTCGTATTAATACAAAGCAATGCATGCTGTGATGGTGTTCTTGATGCGCAAGGTGCGCTCACACAAGGCCGAGTTCAGATGGACACTGAAGATCTCCCTGTGGGAGCGAGCCTGCTCGCGAATGCGGTATGTCAGCAACGATGATGGTGACTGACACGTCGCCTTCGCGAGCAGGCTCGCTCCTACAAGGGAAAAGCGTGAATGCCTCAGGCCTGCGGCAGTTTGCGGAAGCCCACCGCCAAGCGATTCCAGCCGTTGATGGTGTTGATCGCCACCGTCAGGTCAACCAGTTCCTTCGGCGAAAACTGTGCAGCGACGACTTCATAGTCTTCGTCCGGCGCGTGGGTCAGGCTCAGTTGTGTCAGCGACTCGGTCCACAGCAGCGCGGCACGCTCACGCTCGCTGAAGAACGGCGCTTCCCGCCATGCCGTCACGGCGAACAGGCGGCGTGGGGTTTCGCCGTCCTTGATCGCGTCGGCGGTGTGCATGTCGATGCAGAATGCGCAGCCGTTGATCTGTGAAGAGCGCAGCTTGACCAGTTCGAGCAGGCTCTTTTCCAGCGACAGTTTCGAGACGGCATTTTCCAGCGCCATCATCGCTTTCATGGCATCGGGGGAAGCGGTGTAGAAGTCGGCACGAGGTTGCATGGTGGGCTCCGGGGTAGCGATTGAATGTGCGGCTACGTTAGTCCCCGGGGGTGGTTCGGCAAATAGCCAATATTGCAGAAGAACGGTAGGCCACTCGGCGCGGCGACTGACCGCTCGTCACTCGACGGGCACCAAGGTTTCAGTGCGCAAGACCAATATCAGGTAATCCCCTTTATCAGGAGACGTACCATGATGACGCGCAAATTCACTTCGTTATTGTTGGCCGGCCTGCTCGCCACGGCGTCCGCCGCCAGCTTCGCGGCCAATGACAGCACCGATGCGACGGGCACCAAGTCCGGCGGCGCCAGCAGCTCGACTATGCCGCCAGACAACACCCCGGGCTCGCCATCGGGTGGCAGCGGTTCTGGCGGAACCAATAACGGCACCGGCACCGGTACTGGCTCGGGAATGGGCACCGGTACGGGCACCAATGGCGGCGCCAGCGGTTCGGGTTCCGGCGCGGGCGGTGGCACCGGCTCGGCCGGCGGCGGCACGGGTGGTGCGGGCGGTGGCACGGGCGGCTGAACGAACAAGAGCCATCCCAGATAGTCCTGCTTACATCAGGACCCAATGTGGGAGCGAGCCCGCTCGCTAAAGCGGTCTGTCAGCCAACCTTGATGCAAGCTGACACACCGATTCGCGAGCAGGCTCGCTCCCACTTCTGATTTCTGTTGATTGAAAGAATCAGCGATCCGACCGCATCAGTTCGGCAAAACCTTCTTCCGGCGCATACACCGCCGCGCGATTGCGTCCGGCATTTTTCGCCTGATACAACGCCGCGTCCGCGCGCTGGATAAACACTTGCGGGCTGTCGTTGCCGTGCGGAATAAACGCATAACAGCCCAGGCTCACGGTGAGATAACCGGTCGGCGAGCCGCTGTGGATGATGTGCTTGTCGATCACGCTGCGGCGAATCTGCCCGGCTATCGCCAGCGCGCCGTTGATGTCCGTGTCCGGCAACAGCACGGCAAATTCTTCGCCGCCATAACGCACCGCCAGATCCGACTTGCGCTGGCAGCAGGCCTTCACCACTTGCGCCACCTGCGCCAGGCATTGATCGCCGGCGACATGACCATAAGCATCGTTGTAGCGCTTGAAAAAATCGATATCGAGCATGATCAGGCTGACCGGGCTGACCTGGCGTGCGCCACGGGCAAATTCAATGTCCAGCGAGCGCTCGAACAAGCGCCGATTGGCCAACCCGGTCAGGCTGTCGTGGGTGGCAATCTGCTCCAGCGCCAGTTGCGCCTTGCGCAGATTTTTCTCGATACGCTCGCCGTCGCGCACCTGATGAATGAACACCCAGCCGAACAGGCCAACCCCAAGAATCACCAGCGCGACAATCACGCTGGACTGAAACGCGCGGTCATACCAGCCCTGCAGAATCGTGTCTTGCGACGTCGCGGCAGAGACCACCAGCGGATACGAGGCGAGCTGTCGATAGCCATACAAGCGGGTCACGCCGTCGACCACGGAGTTGAGCATCGCGGTGCCAGCGTTAGCGTTCGGCAGCAGGGTTTGATAGATCTCGCCGTGGGCCACCGAGGTATTGATCAACGACTCATCAAAGGGCCGTCGCGCCAGCAAGGTGCCGTCGGTCAGCGCCAGAAACATGATGCCGCTGTCATCGAGGCTGAAGCTTTTGAAGAACTGATCGAAGTAGGACATGCGGATGCCGGCCATCAGCACGCCCTGAAAATTGCCGAGCTGGTCGTTGACGCGTCTGGAAATCGGAATGATCCACTCGCCGTTTTCGCGGCTGCGAATCGCCGGGCCGATGTGCGCAACGGTCGAAGCATTCTGCTGATGGAACTTGAAATATTCGCGATCGGCCACACCGTTGCCACGAGGCAGATCGGCAAACGAGGTGATGATCCACTGCCCTTCGCGATCGAAGAGAAAGATGCCGTGCAACTGATCGAGCTGCTGCGCGCGGCGGGCGAAAATCCGCTGTAACCGGGGTCGCTGCGCCGTCCCGTAACCATCGTCCTGAATCCAGTCGACCAGGCTGGTCATCACCAGATCCGCTGCCCGCACGGTGTCCTCGGCCTGCTGCGCCATGGCCCGGGTCAGGTTGCCCGAGGCCATTTTCGCCACCGCCAGATCCTGACGCCGCGACTGCTCCAATTGCAGGTACAGCAGACCGCACAGGCACAGGCTCACCGCAACGATAAACAGCACCGCCGCTTTGCGAAGCGGCAACCGTTTGAGCGTGCCGGGGGCCTGATGCGGATCGTGAATGGGGATTGGCAAAAGCATGTCCTGGGCAGGTACGACAGGGGCGCGAGCCCGAAACCCTTGTATGTGTGAGCGTAGCCCACCGGGATGTACCGGGCAAACGCCCGCCTCCCGCCCAGTTATCGGCGCGTCGCGAGTTTGGATGATCGCTTTTCGTCGATTTATTTACGATTGCTTCTTTACGGTTAATCAGTTGTGCAGGGCCAGCCGCCGCATCGCGCTGGTCAGGTGCTCGCGGGCACTTTGCGCATCGCCTTCACGCATCTGTTCATAGGCGCGCTGCGCAATCGCATGAGGCACCGGTTTCAATTCGCGCTGAGTGGCCATCGCCAGCAGTTGCACCTGCGCGGCGCGTTCCAGGTAATACAGATCGTCCCAGGCTTCGGCAATGGTCGGCGCGGCGACAATCACCCCGTGGTTTTTCAGAAAGAGAATGTCGGCGTCGCCCATGACGCTGGCGATGCGGTCGCCTTCGGATGCGTCCAGTGCGAGGCCGTTGTAATCCTCGTCCACCGCCGTCCGTCCGTAGAACTTCAGCGCGGTCTGCCCCAGCCACAGCAGCGGCGGGCCTTGCAACAGGCACAACGCGGTGGCGTGCGGCATGTGCGTATGGAAGGCGACTTTTACCCGTGGCAGTTGTTTGTGCAGGCGCGCGTGGATGTAGAACGCGGTCGCTTCGGGCTCGCCATCGCCATCGACCACATTGCCGACGAAGTCGCAGACCAGCAGATTCTGCGCTGTCACTTCCGAAAAAGCGTAGCCGTATGGATTGACCAGAAACAGATCATCATGCCCCGGCAGCATCGCCGAAAAGTGATTGCAGATGCCTTCCTCCAGACCATGCAACGCGGCCAGTTGAAAGCACGCAGCGAGTTCGTTGCGGGCGGTGATGATCGCCTCGGTGTCCAGGTGCAGCGTTGCGCTTGGTCTGGCTTTGCCAGTGCCGCTCAAGATATGAGCCATGGCAATTCTCCTTAGGTCCAGCCGAGGGATTTGAACAGCGGCAGCACTTGATCGAGGCTGGAGAGGATCGCGTCGGGGCGATAGTCCGGCAATAACTGACGACCCGTGCCGCGATCGATCCACACGCATCGAAAGCCCATGTCCCGCGCCGCCGTGTGATCGAGCATGGGGCTGGCGCAGATGTGCACCGCTTCATCCCGGGTCACGCCCAATTGCTCATGAGCGTAGTCGAACAGGCGCGGCGCCGGTTTGTAGGCACCGGCCTGTTGCGCGGTGATCACCCGGTCGATATGGCCGCCGAGTTGCGCGACGTTACCGGCGATGATGTCGTCGTCAGTGTTGGAGACGATGCACAGCTTGAAGCCCAAGGCTTTGAGCAGCGCGAGGGTGTCGACCACTTCGGCAAATGGCGGCATGTTCGGGATGGCCGCCGCCAGACGCTGACTGTCCTCGGGCTGGCTCGGCAAGCTCAATTCTTCCAGCGCCAGTTGCAGGCCAAGGGTGCTGAGTTCGCGAAAGGAACGGTGCGGCGGTGTTTGTTCGAGACGGTGCTCGTGACGGTCGTAGACTTCGATCAGCTTAGCGGCGTCGACGGCGTGCTCGCCCTTGTCGCTGAGCAGTTTCTCGACCACGGCTTTCAGTCCTTCATCCCACTGAATCAGCGTGCCGTAGCAATCGAAGGTCAGCCATTGCGGGCGCGGCGTGTTGTTCAAGGTCATCGGTCGATTCCTCCAGAGTGAGGACTTCAGCTTATGAGCGTGCGGTGATAGTGTGAAATTAAATAAATACGCGATCGTCATTCGCAAATCCACTATCAGGAACGCCGCCATGCTGGATCTGGAATTGCTGAAAACCTTTGTCTGCGTAGTCGACGAAGGCAGCTTCACCCGCGCTGCCGAACGTGTGCACCGCACCCAATCGACGGTCAGCCAGCAGGTGCGCAAACTCGAGGATCTGGTCGGCCACCCGCTACTCCTGCGCGACCGCACCGGAGTGAACGTCGCGGTCACCGAACACGGCGAACTGCTGATCCACTATGCGCGCCGGTTACTGGCGCTGTCCGCCGAAGCCACGCAAGCGCTGGCCAGTGACGTCGACCTGGAAGTGCTGCGCATCGGCATGCCGGAAGACTTCGACGCCCGGCGCATGGCACTGATCCTCGCCGGCTTCACCCGCAACCATCCGCAAGCGCGCCTGGAAACCATCAGCGGCATGAGCCTCGACCTGCGCCAACGCCTCGACGCCGGCGACATCGACATTGCCCTGATCAAACGCGAGCCCGACAGCGGCCCGGCATGGGCCACCTGGCCGGAACGACTGGTATGGGTCAAAGGCACCGAATTCGACACCTCCAGCGGTGTGCTGCCGCTGGCGCTGTTTCCCCAGGGCTGCCTGTATCGACAACGGGCGATTCGCCTGCTCGATGTGGCGCAGCGACCGTGGCGAGTGGCGTTCGGCAGCCACAGCCTGACCGGGATTCAAGCGGCGGTGGCGTCCGGGTTGGGGATTTCGGTGCTGCCGGTTTCGGCGCTATTGCCAGAACATGAGGTGTGCACGGATTTGCCGGAGTTGGCGCCGACGGAACTGGCGCTGGTCAGCCGCGAGGGAGTGTTGAGCGGGTTGCAGCGGGGGCTGGTGGAGTTTTTGCGTGGGGAATTGGGGGTGGATGCGGGGGGATTTGCGTGAGTCCCCCGGGGTTGTTTATTTGGGTTTGTTGATTTCGCGGAGCAGGTCGGCGGTGGGGATGTTCATGGTGTTTGAGTAGTAGCGTGGTTCGTATTCATATTCACATTTCCAAATCCTCAGGCCAAAAAAACAGGCGCTCACGGGAGCGCCTGTTTTCCCTGGCTCATTACGGATGGTTCACCGTACCGGCGGCACCCGAATATCCCCCGCCCGGCACTGCGTCTTCACCCCCTTGCCACACGCGCCGAACTGCAAATCCCTGTCCATGCACACCCGCACTTCCGACAGCTGCGGGCCGCTGCAAACCACTGCAATTCCATCCTCGGGAATACCCGGATTGGCCTTGCGAAACAGATCGACAATTTCCTGCGCTTCGAAGTAGTACGACGTCGAGCCGAACGGCTGTAACGCCTGCGGAATCTTCACCGCGCCGAGGGCCTGATCGGACTTGTCCAGATAGCCCTCCGCGCCGAGACCGCTGCAGGTGCCGTGCTTGGACCATTCGTGATCGAGGAGTTTTTTCGTCGGGTACATCGTCAGGCCCTTGCTGGTTTCTGCCGCCGATAGCCTGGTCAGCGGCGGGCAGGATTCTGGCCAGCCGCCTTTGGCGTATTGCGGCCACAAACCGTGCAGGACAAAACCATAACCCTTGCCGGTGCACTGCGCGTCGTCCTTGTGCGACAGACAAAAAGTCGGCGACCAGGACAGCGCCAGCAGGTAGTAGTCGAACACCCCCGCCACCGATTCCGCCTGAGCTTTGTTCGACTCCGGCTGACGCGCCGAACTCATGCCGATGCTACCGGCCGTCAGCGCGATCAGCGCTAGAATTGTAAACAGCTTTTTCATTAACCCGTTCCTTGGGACGCCTGCGTCCGTGGTTTTCGTTGTTGGCCAGACCTGGCCAGTGCTGATTTCGACACGCTTGTATTGCAAGCGCATGACGCAAGGCAAGGCCCTGCGTCGTGCAAAGGTCTACGCTGAACAGGCAGACATCCAACAAGGGAACCGACATGAGTAAAGCAGACGAACTCGCCGCCAGACTCAAGCAGACACGGCATACCCAGGCTGATGCGGCGCTGGAAATCGATTGCTGGCCTGCTCAGGTGTACGACTTGTACCACCGCATTGAGGGCTGGCTGCAGCCAGTCACCGAAGTAGGACTGAAGATTCGGCGCAATCCTACGCACGTTTGCGAAAGTTCGCCGGACGGCGAAAGCCACGACTACGCCATCGACCAGTTGGTGATCGAAGCGAACAATCACAGTCTGATTTTCGATCCGATTGCGCGGTTCACCGAGGACGGTTGCGGACGTGTCGAGATCAAGGTGCCGGGGCGCGATCAGTCGTTGCTGCGCACGGTTGACGAGCATGGCGAAAGCCATTGGTGGTTGCAGACTATCGAGACCGGCCAGGAGCTGGATGCGATCGCGCTGACGGAAAACAATCTGCTGCAGGTGGTGCAGCAAGGGTTGAGCCTGTAAGCCGCCCGGGTTAACTGACAAAACTGTAATGTTTGCCTCAGCCAACTGAAAGCCGGGGCTGGCTAGTCTCTCTGTCATGAGCCAGACGGGGATTTCCAGCGCATGCCTTCCATTCTCACAAGACGCACTTTTGTCAAAGGCCTGGCCGCCGGTAGCTTGCTCGGTGGCCTCGGGCTCTGGCGGACACCGGTCTGGGCGCTGAACGGCGCCGCGCCCGTCAACGAACTGAGCGGCAACGAATTCGAGTTGTTCATCGGCGAAACTCCGGTCAATTTCACGGATTCGGCACGCACAGCGATGACCATCAACGGCAGCCTGCCCGGCCCGCTGTTGCGCTGGCGCGAAGGCGATACCGTGACGCTGCGGGTGCGAAACCGGCTCACCGCCGACACCTCGATTCACTGGCACGGCATTCTGCTGCCGGCGAACATGGACGGCGTGCCGGGCCTGAGTTTCCACGGCATTGAACCGGGCGGCGTGTACGTTTACCAGTTCAAGGTTCGGCAACACGGCACCTACTGGTATCACAGCCATTCCGGCTTACAGGAGCAGGCCGGCGTCTACGGGCCGCTGGTCATTGAGGCCAAAGAGCCGGAACCGTTCCAGTACGATCGCGACTACGTGGTGATGCTCAGCGACTGGACCGACGAAGACCCGGCCAGCCTGATGAAGACCCTGAAAAAGCAGTCCGACTACTACAACTTTCACAAACGCACCGTGGGCGACTTTATCAACGATGTCGGTGAGAAAGGCTGGGGCGCCACGGTTGCCGATCGCACGATGTGGGCGCAAATGAACATGAATCCCACCGACATTGCCGACGTCAGTGGCGCCACGTACACCTTCTTGATCAACGGCCAGGCCCCCGATAGCAACTTCACCTGGCTGTTCCGTCCCGGCGAAAAACTGCGCCTGCGCCTGATCAACGGCTCGGCCATGACCTACTTCGATGTGCGCATTCCGGGATTGAAAATGACGGTAGTGGCTGCCGATGGCCTGCACGTCAAACCGGTCAGCGTCGATGAACTGCGCATTGCCGTGGCCGAGACCTATGACGTGATCGTTGAACCTGAAACCGAGGCCTACACCCTCTTCGCTCAGGCGATGGATCGCACCGGCTACGCCCGTGGCACTCTCGCCACACGCCCCGGCATGTCGGCAGCAGTGCCGGCGCTGGATCCGCGTCCATTGGTGAGCATGGACGACATGGGCATGGGCGGCATGGATCACGGCAGCATGGACATGAGCGCCATGGATCACTCCGCCCTGGGCCCGATGCAAGCCCATCCCGACAGTGAAAACAATAATCCGCTGGTGGACATGCAGGCCATGATCACCGCGCCAAAGCTCGACGACCCAGGCCTCGGCCTGCGCAACAACGGCCGCCGAGTGCTGACCTACGCCGACCTGCGCAGCACCTTCGAGGACCCGGACGGCCGCGATCCGGGCCGCACGATAGAGCTGCACCTGACCGGCCACATGGAGAAATTCGCCTGGTCGTTCAACGGCATCAAATTCTCCGATGCCGAGCCTCTACGGCTGAAATACGGCGAGCGCATCCGCCTGGTGCTGGTCAACGACACCATGATGACCCACCCGATCCACCTGCACGGGATGTGGAGCGATCTGGAGGACGAAAACGGTAACTTTCAGGTGCGCAAACACACCATCGACATGCCGCCCGGCAGCCGCCGCAGCTATCGCGTCACCGCCGACGCCCTCGGCCGCTGGGCCTATCACTGTCATCTGCTTTATCACATGGAAACGGGCATGTTCCGCGAAGTGCGGGTGGAAGAATGAAGAGGCCGATCATGACTCGACTCAGCGTGTTTTCGCTGCTGCTCGCCGGCACCTCTGCCATGGCTGCCGACGCCATGCACGGCATGGACCACAGCCAGATGCCCGGGATGGATCATTCGGCAATGCAAAGCATGGACGACGGCATGATGCAGCCCGCCGCGCCCAGCGAAAGCCGCACGCCGATTGCGCCCGTGACCGACGCCGACCGCGCTGCGGTGTTTATCAGCCCCGGCGGTCATCAGGTGCATGACAGCGTAATAAACAGCTACTTTCTTGCCGACAAACTCGAATGGCAGAACGCCGATGACGGCAGCGCTTTGGCCTGGGACCTGTCCGGCTGGATCGGCGGGGATACCGATCGGCTGTGGCTGCGCTCTGAAGGCGAGCGCAACAACGGCAAGACTGAAGACGCGGAAATTCAAGCGCTATGGGGCCACGCGATTTCACCATGGTGGGACGTGGTCAGCGGCGTGCGTCAGGACTTCAAACCCGGCGCACCGCAAACCTGGGCCGCGTTCGGCGTGCAAGGCATGGCGCTGTACAACTTCGAGGCCGAAGCCACGGCTTTCATTGGCGAGGGCGGCCAGAGTGCGGTACGCCTGGAGGGCGACTACGACATCCTGCTGACCAACCGACTGATCCTGCAGCCGACCGCAGAACTCAACATCTACGGCAAAAACGATCCGCAGCGAGGCATCGGCTCAGGGTTGTCCAATACCGAGGTAGGCCTGCGGTTGCGCTATGAAATCCGCCGCGAATTCGCGCCTTATATCGGCGTGACGTGGAATCGCACTTACGGCAACACCGCCGACTACGCCCGCGAAGAAGACGAGGATCGCAGTGAGGCGCGCCTGGTCCTCGGGGTCAGGCTGTGGTTCTGAATTCTTCTACAAAAACAAACCGGAGACCTTGCATGCGCACATTGACCCTGCCCCTGATATTCGCCAGCGGATTACTCCTGAGCACCCTCGCCCAGGCCCACCCGAAACTGCTTTCGTCAACGCCGGCCGAAGGCGCGGAAGGCGCCGCGCCGGGCAGGATCGAGCTGCATTTTTCCGAGAACCTGGTCACGCAGTTCTCCGGGGCCAAACTGGTAATGACCGAAATGGGTGGCATGGCTCACTCGCCGATGCCGATGAAAGCCAAAGTCAGCGCCAGCAGCGATCCGAAAACCATGCTGATCACCCCGCTCGCCCCGCTGCCTGCCGGCACCTATCAGGTGCAGTGGCGCGCGGTGTCCGCCGACACGCACCCGATCACCGGTAACGTCACGTTCAAAGTGAAGTGAACAATGGCGGACCTGCTCAACATCATCCTGCGGTTCGCCTTGTATGTGGATTTGCTGCTGTTGTTCGGGCTGGCGTTGTTTCGCTTGTACAGCTTCAACGCGCTGCTGCGGTTCCGTCCGTTGTTGCGCGGCATGGCAGTGACAGGGGCATTGCTGTCAGTGGCCGGACTGGTGCTGATGACCCGCGCCATGAGTGGCGAAACACAGCTCGCGGCATTGTGGCCACACCTGCAGATGATGCTGCTGGACACGGACGTCGGCCTGGCGTGGGTGCTGCGGATGACAGCGTTGGCCATCGTGGTGATCCGACCGGGTCTTTGGCCAGCGTCGTTGGCAGGCGCCATTGCCCTCGCTTCGCTGGCGTGGAGCGGGCATGGCGCGATGGACGAAGGATGGCTGCGGTTCTGGCACTTTCTCAGCGACATCTTGCACCTGCTTGCGGCGGGAGCGTGGTTGGGTGCCTTACTGGCGCTGGTGTTGATGGCGAGCGGGCGGATCGGTGACACACGCCTTCGCCTGCTCGCCGGTGCAGTGAAACGCTTCGAATGGGTGGGCGCGGTGATCGTGCTGACGGTGTCGGTCACCGGCGTGATGAATTATCTTTTCATCGTCGGCCCAAGGCTCGACGGAGTGCTGTTCGGGACCTACGGGCAGCTGCTGGCGATCAAGGTGCTGGCGTTTGCCGTGATGCTGGTGCTCGCTGCGTTGAACCGCTTTCATCTTGGACCGTCACTGCAACAATCGCTGCGCGACGGCCAGCACCTCATCGCCGCGAAAGCGCTGCGACGCAGTGTGGTGATGGAGCTGGCCCTTGCCCTGTTGATCGTGGCGCTGGTGGCGTGGCTGGGCACATTGAGTCCGGACCCGGGATGACACCCGTGGAAAGCTTTCACTACACTGGGCCACCTTCCCTTTCAGAAGCCCGATCTCAATGACAACACTAAAAAGCACGATGATCCTCGGCGGCCTGCTGACCCTGGCGACTGGCGCTCACGCCGACCCCGCCACGTCCCACCTCGACAGCATCCAGCAACAAGGCCAGTTGCGTGTCTGCACCACCGGCGACTACAAGCCCTACACCTTCAAGCGCAGCGATGGCGACTTCGAAGGCATCGACATCAGCATGGCCCGCTCCCTGGCCGACAGCCTCGGCGTCAAGGTGCAATGGGTGCAGACCACCTGGAAAACCCTGATGCCCGACATGCAGGCCGGCAAATGCGACATCGGCATGGGCGGCATCTCGGTCACACTGGAACGGCAGAAAAAAGCCTACTTCAGCAACACCCTCGACACCGACGGCAAGATCCCGCTGGTGCGCTGCGCCGACCAGTCCAAATACCAGACCATCGACCAGATCAACCAGCCCAACGTGCGCCTGGTGGAACCTGCCGGCGGCACCAACGAAGCCTTCGTCCACGCCTTCCTGCCCAAGGCGCAACTGGCCTTGCACGACAACGTGACGATCTTCCAGCAACTGCTCGACAACAAAGCCGACGTGATGATCACCGACGCCTCGGAAGCGCTGTATCAGCAGAAACTCAAACCGGGGTTGTGCGCTGTGAATCCGCATAAGTACATGCAGTACGGGGAGAAGGCTTACTTGCTGCCGCGCGATGACATGAGTTGGAAACTGTATGTCGATCAGTGGCTGCACTTGAGCAAGGTCACTGGCAAGTATCAGCAGACGTTGGGTGAGTGGATTGCGGTGCCGGGGCAATAACGGTTAATCGTCGTGCAGCGGTGACGGCGACTGTTCAGCTAACCATATAGCCTCGCGGTGACGGATAAGCGCTCCGTCACCGCGAGGTTCGCTTCAAGCCTTCACTTCAACTTTGTCCAACGCCTGATTCACTGCGATCTCTCCAAGCATCACTACCTGGGCGATGCCCAATAACTTCTTGCGCTGCGAGTTTTCCAGCAACGCGGCGAAGTCGTTGAGCATGGTGCTGGCCGAACCCAGTGATTCGCTGGCGTTGGCCAACAGGGACTCACTGTCGTAAGCCGGGTTGGCGAGGAACATGCGTTCGGGCTGGTTGGTGGAGGCTTTGATGTGACTGGCGGGCGGCAGGTAATAGTCCAGCGCACGCTCGGCGGCGTCGTGGAGTTTTTTTGAGTCTGGGGATTTGTAGGGGGATGCGGGATTGGTGTCCGGCGGGTGGGGTGTAACTTTAAACATGGATGAAACCTCTAGCGCGATTACAAAAGAAGCCTTCACCCTCGCTACCAAACGAAGGGTGGCGGCCACACGCGGGTTGGTAGACCGGTCGCACTAGAACCCGGCGCCCACGAATGGACCCCACGCATGACCACCATGATATCGAGCGCTGAGAAGCGGCCTGAATCAGGTGACGCAATGCATCTAGACACGAAGCGGGCTACCAAACCCGATCACTGATTTCAGTGACCCAGGGAAGATAAAACCCGCAGGCTAGACGCACAAGCCGGCGGATTCTGTCTTAGCCGTAGGGGGAGGCGCAAGACAAGGTAGGCTTCGGATGACTTTCACCAGTCAGATTTAAACAAGCGCCTGCGCAACCGTTTAAAAATCCCGAGCCAAAGTTCAAATCGAGTCTGATACAGTTCCACTTGGCAAAATCGTAGACAGGAAGTCAAACATGGCAAAGCCAGCGGCTCGTATTACCGATCCCACCAAATGCCCTATCCCTGGACACGGTCCGAAAGCTATCGCGTCCGGATCTCCCGATGTTTTCTTCGACGGTCTTGCAGCCGCGACCAAAGGCGATACTTGCACCTGCGGCAGCGCTTTGGCGTCAGCAGTGTCCTCGACTGTGTTTATCAACGGCAAGAATGCTGCCTTGGTAGGTACGGTAGGCACCCATGGAGACATCGTCATCGGCGGCTCGGGCACTGTGATTATCGGTGACTCGCATAGTCCGGCACCGTTTACTGCACCGCTTCCCCTATTACTGCAGACAACGTATGGGCACACCTTCAGCATTGTTGACAGCGAAACAGGCCAGCCCTTGGCGGGAAGGAATTTCAGCGCAATCGTTAATGGTCAGAAGATTACCGGTGTCACTGATAGTGCAGGAGCAGCGACCGTTAAGACCCAAGTAAAAGATGCTCCTATTTCAATTACCATCGACTTCACCTCACCAGCTCGGACGCTCAGCGAACTCACGGATTGAACACTATGGCCGAACAATTTACTACTGAAGCAAAAGCAGCGGAAATCAAACCAGGCGCGCCAATTGTCCCCACGATTATCACGGTCAACGATAGAGCTGCAACAAGGGAAGCGATTATCAGGCTTCTCCACAAAAACAAATGCGAATTTGTGGAAAGATCCTCTTGGGGAGCACATAAAGCAAAAGGCGAAATGGTCGATGATTGGGACTACTCAATGATCGCCCTTCACCATGCCGGCCGGAGTATGGGTTGCGGTGCTGGGGCAGGACAAATGCGGGCAATCCAAAGTGAGCATCAAGCCAAGTTTGATGACATCGGCTATCACTATGGTATCGACTGCACGGGTAAAGTCTTTGAAGGACGTGACATACGATTCAAAGGCTCAAGCGTACATAACTACAACACTGGTGTAATTGGGATCGTTTTGCTGGAGAACCTGACGACTGCCGACGAAGGTGGAGACATGGTGGCTCTTGCCCGTCAGGCTCTTGAAACCTTCAATGGCAATATGGATCAGAAAATTCCTGCCATTCAGATTGACACTCTTCTGAAGTTGATTCAGGCCCTGACCAGTGTTTTCAGGGTAACGACGTTAGGAGGACATCGTGAATTCCCCATGCAGGCCGGCGAAGGGAAGATTTGTCCCGGCAATATTGGCATGGAGCTGGTAAAAAACCTTCGAATCAAAACCAAACTCTTGCGACCGCCTTCGTCATGAAATCGCTTCTTATCATCTCCACAATTATCTGTGTCGTTGTCCTATACGTCGGCTTCTATGAAAAGATGGAAGACGCTTATCCGGAAAAAGTGTTCTTCATCAAGAAAAGTCCGACATTTCAATTGAAATTCGAGAATATTTTCGCTTATGAATCAGATGACAAAACCATAGGTGAGTTAAGCGAGAAGGAGCGGCAGCTGGTTATTCAGTACTGCAAATATCGGCTTGGCGTGACTACTCGCTTGAGTAGCCAAAAAGAGCTTGAAAGATGCAAGCACAGATAAGTCTTAACATCCCAGACAGTACGGAAAACGCTGACCATGGAGAAATCGGTGTCACGTCGAACAGAATATAATGCAGAACTTTAGCATACCCATACTAATCCCCATTCATCGATATTTGAGCGCGTAGGTGGTTAGCTGTGACAAAACCTCCCGCTTGCAAAACAATTACAACCAAGACATTCAACGCACAAGCGCCACGAATTGACAAAACACTCCATATCCAGCGTTTTTCAAAATTCGGCTCTTGTAAAGTTATCAAGTCGTAGACAGCACCTGCGGCATACGCCACCACTAGGAGCACTACCACTAGCATCACATTAACGATAACTTCTCTCTTTAGATCAGTCAGCGTTTTAATTACGCCTAAATATGCTTCAGCGTTTTTCACCCTTAATGCTTTTGGAACATCTTTCATCACCCCTTCAACAAAATTGAAAAAAGCAAGTGACAGGGCCCCGAATAACGCTCCCAATACAAACAAAAGCGGATTGTAATTGCTGAAGAGTAAACTGACTGCGCCATCCGTCCCCCATAACGAAAGATAGCTTAGCGCGAACGACGTTAAGGACAAAAACAACAGGCGAATCATATTAGCGCCTCAACAACTCACTGATAGCGGAATAAACGTCAGCCACTATTCGAGCGTCATTCGCGTAACGCCCCGGTGCAGGTTGACCTGTTTCCAGCTCCAATTGCCCTTCCTGCATTACCACGTCATCCGAAGGGACACTCAGATCAATTTTCACGATGGCAGATGAGCTTTTATGAATCTGCCTGCCATTTTGTCCGCCCTCCGTGGTCACACTCCATTTGCCTTCACCTTCTTCAATATAATCGATGTAGTCCTCAACCGGCGAAGCTGGTACCTTTAAATCTCCGTATTCATTGCTTAGGGAGATCTTGACCTCGTCCTGCCCAAAGAGCTGTTTCACTGCCTTGAGAGCATCGCGAGCTCTGATATTTGTTTCAAGAATGTTGGGAGAGATAAGCTCCAACTCGATCTCAAATATCTTTTTATGGGTTTTTATTACGTCCCAGAACTTGCCCTTAACCGTCTTGGGCTCGATGAAAATTGAATAATTAAACTCATTTAATATTGGATCTTTAAGCCCAGCCTGGATGGCATTTGCAATTTGTTCGTCCGACCCGAACCGCCAATCATGTTGAACAAAAATATACTGATCTGCAACATCCACCACTGTGATCACCGGAACCCAATCGTCAGCATCATGAGCAACTATATCACCGGGGACTTTATCCCCTACTTTTGTCAGCTTATGTTTTGCTGTTTTCCCAACCAAAAAGCGGCCTTTAGGAAACTCATCAGCTACGGGTTCAACATATGAGAATCCCACAAAGCTGTAGCGAACCTTATTTTTTACGAATTCACGACCATCGTCCTGAAGTGCTGCCACCACCACTCCACCCTTAGGTTTAGGTAAAGGCGTAGGGACAAGAGCTCCCTGCTTATTTTCGACGAGCGAATATCGCAAAACTAAAAAAGGCTTGATTCCTTTCACAAACATATCCTTCAGCGAGGTGTAAAAACGTAGCACTGATGGGCAACCTACCTTTTTTCGACAATGATCTCAATATGCAATCACTTGTCGACACCCGGCAGGATGATCCTGCTCGCATCTTGGTTACGTACAAGATCTCTGCTAGTACTCGCCAAGGTAGCCCCCGATCATCTTCCCGTCCGCCGCGCGACCTTCTTGTGCTTTCTCCATCGCAAAAAAATTACCCAGTTTCAATTCCAACGTACGCCCCTGTTTCCGGACGAAGGTCTGGCTCTCTTGGTAGACTTGCACCCCATCACGCTTGAGGCGGATCTGAGCGGTGTAGCTCACAGACCCATCCGCCAGTTTTCTTGCCCTGATCGCTGCCATATCGGAAGTGGTACGCGTTGGTTTTGAAGTGGTACTTCGTACCACCGAGACCTGAAAAACGCCTGAAAACGCCCAAAAACACGCCGAAAACACGTTGAGTAAAATGGTCCAGAATCCGAGCTTTAGCCCAGTAAAACCAACGCCTGAGCCGTCTCGGCGCTTCAGTGTGGCACCCATGATGGATTGGACGGACCGCCATTGCCGGTACTTCCTGCGCCTCCTGTCCAAGCACGCCCTGCTCTACACCGAAATGGTCACCACTGGCGCGTTGCTCAACGGTGACCACGAACGTTTCCTGCGTCACAACGAAGCCGAGCACCCGCTCGCGTTGCAGCTCGGGGGTAGTGTTCCGCTCGATCTCGCCGCCTGCGCGCGCATGGCGCAGGAACATGGCTACGACGAGGTGAACCTGAACGTCGGCTGCCCGAGTGATCGTGTGCAAAACAACATGATCGGCGCGTGCCTGATGGGGCATCCGCAGTTGGTGGCCGATTGTGTGAAGGCGATGCGTGATGCGGTGTCGATTCCGGTGACGGTGAAGCACCGGATCGGCATTAACGGGCGCGACAGTTATGCCGAGCTGTGCGATTTCGTCGGCACTGTTCGGGATGCCGGATGCACGAGTTTTACCGTGCATGCGCGGATTGCGATCCTCGAGGGGTTGTCGCCGAAGGAGAATCGCGACATTCCGCCGTTGCGCTATGACGTGGCGGCGCAGTTGAAGGCGGATTTTCCGGAGCTGGAGATTGTGCTGAACGGCGGGATCAAGACCATGGAGGCCTGCCATGAGCATCTGCAGACGTTCGATGGCGTGATGTTGGGGCGTGAGGCTTATCACAATCCTTATCTGCTAGCGGAGGTCGATCAGCAACTGTTCGGCAGTACCGCTCCGGTGATCAGTCGGGCTGAGGCGTTGGCGCAGTTGCGGCCTTATATCGCCGAGCATTTGCTGGCCGGTGGTGCGATGCATCACATCACTCGGCATGTGCTGGGCCTGGGCACAGGGTTCCCCGGGGCGCGCAAGTTTCGTCAGTTGTTGTCGGTGGATATTCACAAGGCCAAGGATCCGCTGGCGTTGCTGGATCAGGCGGCTGAGTTGCTTGAAGGGCGTTGATTGATGGTTTGAGTGTGCGGGCGGCGCATGAGCGTTGCCCGGTATTTTGATGTACTGACAGGATGTCTTTTGTTTATGCCCGCGTTTACTTTTTCAGGTTTCAAGCGTTTCACCCTCCTCGCCTTGTTCAGCTTCACTTCCGACGTTTATGCGCACTGCGATGGCTTTTGCATGGGCCGTACCGATACGCCGTGGGAGGTGACGCAGCTTTCCGGCTTCACTTTGGTGTCTTTAATCCTCGCACCTATTTCGTCTAGCCAGGAAACGACCGACAGTCACAAGCGTGTTTACTCTGCCGAGGAGCAAGAAGACGCGCGACTCTATCTGGCCAGCGACGGCATGCTGCAAGCCGCGTATTTCAACTCGGCCTTGCAGCGCTTTCGTCAGGAGTCGTCGGATTCGACGTTAAACGATCTCGCCGTGGCGGCGTTGATCAGCGCGCAGTGATCAGGCGGCCGCTGCGGCGGTCCAGTTGACCCAACCAAACAGCCACGTCGCCAGAATCAACAATCCAAAACCGATCCGGTACCACGCGAACGCGGCATAGCTGTGGTTGGCAATAAACTTGAGCAAGCCGCGTACGGCGATCATGGCGAAGATGAACGCGGTGACGAAGCCGAGGGCGAAGACTGGCAGGTCGTTGGGTTGGAACAGGTCGCGGTATTTGTAGCCGGAATAAACGGCGGCGCCAACCATGGTCGGCATGGCGAGGAAGAACGAGAACTCGGTGGCGGCTTTGCGCGATAGGCCGAAGAGCAGCCCGCCGATGATGGTCGAGCCGGAACGCGAGGTGCCGGGAATCATCGCAAGACATTGTACGAAACCGACCTTCAACGCGTGGGACCAGCGCATGTCGTCGACATGTTCGACGCTGACTACATGGCTGCGCTGTTCGGCCCACAACATGACGATGCCGCCAACAACCAGGGCCACCGCAACGGTGATTGGGTTGAACAGGTATTCATGAATCGCGTCGGCGAATAACACGCCGAGGATAACGGCCGGGAAAAACGCGATCAGCAGATTAAGGGTGAAACGTTGCGCGTTGCGCTCGGTGGGCAGGCCTTTGACGATTTCGAAGATCTTCGGACGAAATTCCCAGACCACAGCAAGAATGGCCCCCAGTTGAATAATGATGTTGAACGCCATCGCGCGTTCGCCGCCAAACTCGAGCAGGTCGGCGACAATAATCTGGTGGCCGGTACTTGAAATGGGCAAGAACTCGGTCAAGCCTTCTACCGCGCCTAATATCAACACCTGGAAAAGGGTCCAGAAATCCATTAATCCTCCGTCAGAGCACTCAGGGTGAGCGACCAGTCAATAACACTCAGGGGTTGAGTATCTGAAGTAATTCATACAGCGATTCGCCGATCCGGAAGAATAGGGTTTATGCAGAGTTAGACTCAAGAGCTGTTAGTAATCGTCGGCCGACGAACTAAACGGAAAAAATTTACATCTATTACAACAAATGTTTCAGTTCAGATATGAAGTGTGATCAACCTCACATATTGTTGACATGGCCAATCAATGGCAAAAGGACATAGACAAAGCCATCGCCACAAGCTCAAAATAGTGGCACCATTGCATATAGCCATCATCTACGCGTTAGTTCACAAGCCCGAGAAAATCAACTAAAAGCCTGAAAAGCTTAGTTATTGTTAGAAAACTCGGGAGACACGTCTAAAATCCGCACAAATGTTACCAATTGTCAGTCACAGATGAGAACCGGTGCTTTAACATCCCGATGTCAGCACCTAATTCGAGTCAACGCATGATGCTCTCAGGGAACTTGGCGACGAGAAGTCCGCGCCCGACAAATGATGAATCCGGTGTTCTTGCGCTGGGTCGTACACTGGGTGTGGCTGATCATTTCAGATCGCTGATCGCAAAGCACGTGCAACCCGATATGACCCTGGAAACAGGTGCTTTCACTAGTTCATATAAACAGCACGGCTACATAGGTTCCTATCGCGCCATTTTCGTCATCATCGATAGTCCACAAGCCATCGAAGAAAATCTGGCCCTGGTGCAGACCCTGCGCGATGACAACTTGAAGCCACTTATTTGCGCTGTCGTTACCGGCCGCGGTGCCGTCAACAAGATCAAATATTTCCTCGCCGGGGCGGATGCCTGTATCAAGCTCAACACATTGAGCGATGACAGCGAAGACTTGCTCGCGGAGTTCTTCAACAGCGAAGACTGGCAACGAGATATCAATCTCACGCTTGATCCGACGCGGATCTGCCTGATGGACAGTCGGCGCAAACTGGATATCTCTTTCGCCGAAATGAAGATCCTCGAGGCCTTTGCGCACACCGGCAATCACATTCTGAGTCATGATGAAATCGCCAGCATCATGGGCCTCAACACCAATTTCTACGACCCTCGGGCACTGGAAAAATCAATCAGTCGCTTGCGTGGAAAAATCAAGGACATGTATGGTACAAACGCGATTCAGAGCATCCGCGGCTACGGCTATCGCCTGATGCGGGGCCTGATATCGACTGCCTGAGTCTCGGGCAGTCTTCCCTTTTGCATACGTACGAAGGATCGTCTGATGCAGCCATATCGTTTCAATTGCGCCTCATACTTATTAAAACTCAAGCACTTGAATGAGCACGGCATCACGCCACATAACAATAAAACTCCATAACATAGCAGCAGATCGAGTGGAATTTATCGATGGCCATTTTCGGCCAGAACCCTGCCTACGATTACTTCCGAGGAAGTCATTGCTCGCCTGCCGATTTATCTTTTAGCCAATTTTGGTGTGTATTTAGGAGAGAGACATGGAAACGAGTACAACCCTCCCCAGAAAATATTTTGTTGTTGTGACGCACAGCACAACGTCGCAACGTGAACTGGAAAGCATCTTGTCCAGTGAGCGTTTCAATTCGTTTGGCACGTCGCAGGCACAAATGTTTGTTGAAGGTGTTGCTTCGCCCTCTTCCGCCCCGATGGTCATGGAGTTCAGTTACCCAAGCCTCAGCCGAAAGAATGTTGCGCGCAGTATCGAACATGATACTCAACGCATACTGGCCACTCTTGAAAATGAATGGCGAGCTGCGCAAACAGACAATCCGTTTCAAAGCTTCCCGACACGCAGTGCAGAACGCGCTCATATCTCCAATGTCTGCGAGAGCACTGAGCCTTGCAGCGACACCTGGCATCTTGACGATGAACAAGGCGTGTTGCTCAAGGACAATGTTGCGATCAGCCTGACTGGTTTGGAAACCGCTCTGGTCAGGAAAATGCTGAGCCATGAAGAGCGCGTGGTCAGTCGTGATGACTTGATCATCAGCATTGGTCGGGAACCCGAGCAATACCGTGGCCTGGAAATGTGCCTGAGCCGATTGCAGGATAAATTCAAGAGCGCAAGTAATGGCGAGCGATTGTTCCGAGCCGTAAGAAATCGCGGATATTGCCTGATCCAGGAAGTCGTTGCTTAATCACAAGCGACACACAAACCAAGACAAACAGATATAAAGTGCGACTACAACAACAAGAAGAGCACTCTGTTTGGTTTTCCCTCCCTGATTCAATAAAAGCTTTCCCTGCCTCCACCCTCAAACAGTAACAAATACGTCCCCGCTTTTTCATCCCTCTTTCTGCGACCTTTTCTAACAGCCATCTATTTAATTATTAAAAGTTGGCACTGTGCCATCTTGTTAGAACTCGTCAGACACCATTCCCGGCAATAACTTAGTCTATTGGCTGACGACAGTTCGGCTCTCGATGTTGTTACCTCAAGACACTCGCTAAAACAAAAACAATAAGTCTGCATAACAACTCGGCTTTCAACTGTTGAAACCTGAATGGACGTCTTTTGGGGATATCGTATGGATCTTTCTCTCAGTATTAATCGAAGCACGGGCCTCAAGGGACTGACCTTTTGGGGCCAATGGGCGCTGGCACAGGCTTTCGTTGTGACGCTGCTGTTCATTCTCGCTGAACAGCACACCGGCACCGTCGCGTTCTACTACCGAATGTGCGCCACCCTCGCCGTCCTGGCTTCGGTGCCGGCTTACACATTCAGCGGCGTTTATCGCAAACGCGACAACTACCTGACCGGCCTCGGCCGCTTGTTCATGGGCTGGTCGATGACCATGGCCGCGCTGGCGTGCATCGCGTTTGTCTGCCAGGCCGATGAGCTGTTTTCCCGTCAGGTGATTCTCAGCTGGGCGGTGTATGGCTTCCTCGGTCAGGCGTTCCTCTACGCGCCGCTGCATGCGTTTTCCAAGTACTACCAGCGTTCGCGTAAAAGCGAACACCGGACGTTGATCGTCGGTACTGGCGAACTGGCGTTGGGCCTGGCGAAGAAACTCAGCCAACTGGAAAACCTGCCGCTGATCGGTCTGGTCAGCAACGGTGACAAACCTGTTCTCGCCTCGGATGCACCGCGTGTCGTTGGCGCTCAGGACGAGTTGCTTGAGCTGATCGAAGCCCACGACATCCGCCGCCTCTACATTACTCTGCCGCTGTGCGAAGCCGCGAAAATCGAAGCGATGTATGTCGATTTGCTCGGCGCCAACGTCGATGTGGTGTGGGTGCCGGACTTGAACAGCCTGACCCTGCTCAATCATTCGGTGAAAGTCGTGGACGGCTTGCCGGCGATTTACCTCAACGAAAGCCCGCTGACCAGCCGCCCCACCGCTGCTCTGAGCAAGAGTCTGGTTGAGAAAACCGTGGCATTCCTGGCGATCATCGCGCTCAGTCCGCTGCTGTTGATCATCGCTCTGGCGGTGAAAATCAACTCGCCCGGCCCGGTATTTTTCAAGCAGGACCGCCATGGCTGGAACGGCAAGGTGATCAAGGTCTGGAAATTCCGCTCGATGCGTGTCCACGATGACCGCGAAGTGAAACAGGCCAGCCGCAATGACTCGCGCATTACCGCAGTAGGCCGTTTTATTCGCCGCACTTCCCTGGATGAGTTGCCGCAACTGTTCAACGTGTTGCAGGGGCACATGGCGCTGGTGGGTCCACGGCCGCATGCGGTGGCGCATAACAATTACTACTCGGGCAAGATCCTCGCTTACATGGCCCGCCACCGAATCAAACCGGGCATCACTGGCCTGGCACAGATCAGTGGCTGCCGCGGTGAGACCGACACCATCGACAAGATGCAGAAGCGTGTCGAGATCGACCTGCAGTACATCAACAGCTGGTCGTTGTGGCTGGATCTGAAGATCCTGGTGAAGACGCCGTTTACGTTGTTGTCGAAGGATATTTACTGAGGTTCAGCGCTGCAGATCACAAGGGGACGAAAGTCCCCTTTTTTGTGGGCGGGATTTGGGTAACCAGTATCGACTACAGGTGCGCCCCCGTGGGAGCGAGCCTGCTCGCGAAAGCGGTGTGTCAGGCGATGGAGATGTTGGATGTGCCGGACCATTCGCGAGCAGGCTCGCTCCCACAGGGATCAGGGTTAGGGTCGAAAACTGTGCTGTAACACAACCCCCTGTGGGAGCGAGCCTGCTCGCGAAAGCGGTGTGTCAGGCGATGGCGATGTTGGATGTGTCGGCGCCTTCGCGAGCAGGCTCGCTCCCACATACCAGCGCCTACTCGGTAATCTTCTCGAAGTTGCGATAGAACATGTCCCCTTCCCGGCTATCCGTCATCGAGTGCAGTTGATAGCTGCGGCTCAGTCTGGCGCCGCCATCTCGGGTCAGTGGCGCCCAGACCAAATTGGCGCGGCGCATGGTCGACATGCTCATCATTTCGTCGAACGGGATCGACAGGTACAGGCCCTTGTCGAAACTACCTTCACCATATTCGGCGCTACTGGCCGTGGTGATGGTTGCCCAGGCACCGACGCGCACGCCGTTAAAAAACTCGCGCGAGATGTCCACGGTGGTGCCCCAGTCTCCGGCCAGATACCGCCCGACACTGACCGCCGCCAGCGTGTCGAACGGCAGGTCGGTATAGCCGGTGATATGCCCGGTCACGACCGAGTAATCGCGCAAGGCAAAGCCCTGATCGAAATCACGCTGGCGCACCCAGTTCAGATCGGCGCCCAGCGACCAGCGCTCGCCGGTCGGGCGGAACAACACTTCCGCACCGACGCCGGCAAACATCGATTCCAGATAGCCGCCGTACACCATGCCGTACAGATCCTTATCCAACTGCTCGGCATGGCTGAGCTGGAACAACGGCATGGTCGTGTTTGACGTGGTCAGGTACTGGCGCAAATCCGTGCGCACGCGGGGCAATCCGCTCGGCGCGTCGTAGACGAATTTGTCGAAGTTGTTGACCAGGTTGGCGCTGAGCAAACCGCTCCACCAGGTGTTGCGGTTGAAGCGATATTCCGCGTCCGCATCAGCACTGAATTGATAGAGCAAACCATCCGGGCCGCCGACGTTTTGCTTGAAGCCCAGACCCACGCCATAGCTGAAATGCTGCGGCGCTTCGATGTAGAGGGTCTTCTCGTTGTGCGGCATCGCCGGGTTGATTTCGGTGGTGCGGTGCAGCGCCTCCAACGGTTCTTCGTTGTTGATCACTTCGCGGAAGGTCTGGCGCGGCAGGCTGGTTTCTTCCAGCGGCAAGTCGTAGCGCTTGTTGACCACGGTGAACCAGTCGATGTCGTCGTTGACGCTGTTGTCGAGAATCCGGCTCGCGCGGCCAACGGCTTTGGACGAATGGAAATAACGCTGCTGCTCGCCATAGACGATCAGTTCGGAATCGCGCTGGCTGATGCGCTCGACCTTGTACCCGGCATTCTGCTGCAAACGCCGCGACACATCGGCCCAGTTGACCTGTTCCATCGAGGTCGTCGGCGCCTTCGCCGGCAGCGGTTCGGGGGTCGGGTCGTAGGTCTTGGCCGGCGCCTTGCGGCTGACGAAATTGGTGTGAAAGGTCACGCCGAACATCGCCGTGTTGCCCCGTTCCCAAGCAGCGCTCAGATCGATCGAATCGGTCACCTTGAACACCGCGCCAAGGTTGATCGGCGAGTCCTGTTTGATCTCGTTGTCCTTCGGCTCGTTCTTGTAGTCGTTGCCTTCGAATTCCAGCTTCAGGCTCAGCCGATCCCACGGCGTCTGGTAGCTCACGCCACCGAACAGTGAAGGCTTGCCGCGAAAGTACGAGCCGGAGTTGACGTCACCGGTGCCTTCCAGCGCCGGGCGCGTATCGAAGCGATTGCTGACGTAGCCCAGCGGGTTGTCGAAGTCGCCGCGATTACCGATGTAGCCCCAGGCAATGCCGGCGCTGAAGTCGAAATTGTCGAAGCGCTTGTTGGCGACGAAGAATTCGCTGGAGAACAAACCGGTACCACCGATATCTCGAAAGCCCAGCGCCACTTCCGGCGCCCAGTGGCTTTCCTGCCACAGGCGTACTTTGGCGTCGACCGCCTTGTCCTTGTAGCTTTGACTGCCGCTGAGGGCCTCCGAGCCGTACGGCCGGTTGGTGATCGCGGTGTAGCGGAACGAACCTTCGAGCCAGTCCAGCGGTTGCAACGACACACTGTAGCGGCTGTAGGGATCGGTGCGGTTGGCATTGACGCTCAGCTCGCCGGCCGGGGCCATGCGCGCCGTCGGTGTCTGCAACAGACCGGCGCCACCGAAGTCATTCTGGGTGATGCGCGGCTCGGCGTGAGCCAGACCGCAGGGCAATAACAACACAGCTGCAAAACGTAACTTCAACGAACCACCTCGGCCAGCTGCGTGGCAATGAATTCGGCCAACTGCTGATTCAATTCAGGAAGAGGCGGATCCAGATCATCATTTTTAATCGGCACCAGAATCCTGCTGCCGGCCACCGGAAACTGCCCGGACTCGCGATTCCAGTGCGCGATGCCGACGCGCCGCGACACGCCGTTGGGCTGGATCAGCCACAGGTAATCGGCCTCGGCATCGTCGAGAATCGAGCAGCCTTCCAGGTATTCACGAGCCTCCTGCAATGGCTGGTACGGCAAGTGACATGGCTCGGTGACCGCGCCCAACACCTGCACTTCATCAACCCGTTTCGGATAGATCAGCCGATCGCCGTCATCCAGGCGAATGTTGCGCGCGAAGCCGACTTCCACCGCTACCGGATCGAGGTCAGCGATCTGCCGTCCGGTCACTGGCATTTGTCGGACTTCTTCAGCAACGCGCTGTGCCAGTGCCGCGCGGCTTGGCCGATCAAACAGCGTCGCCATGCGCTGCAGCACCTCGAGATCGAACAACACGCCGACCTTGAGCCGTGTCTGTTCCTCGACCAGCGCCTGGCGCAACAAGCCGCCCGCCAGCCAATAACCCTCTGCATTGGGCACGGCTTCGCTGATCACATCGAACAGGCGTCCACCCGGCGGCAATGCGATCGGACCGGGATTGGCGACGTCGCCGGACACGATGACGGCGGCCTGACTCGCCCCTGCGACCAGCAAAAGACCCGCCGCGATTAGGCTTAAGCGCTTCACGGCAGATGCCTGCGATCAGGAGTCAATTGCACCAGCTTCACGCGCAATTGCGAGGTCAGTTGTTGCTCGCTCTGCAGAATGAAACCGTCGCGCGGGTCGACCCAGTAACGGTTGGTCGCGCTGAGGCCGATGGCTGGGGCGTCGATCTGTTCATCGATGCGCAGCACCGAGTAAGGCTTGTCGAGAATTTCCAGGGTTTCGGTGGCGCGGCGCGAGAAGCGGCTGTTGACGATCACGCCGACTTCCTGGCCTTTGTACAGATCGATCCAGCGCCGTGTGGTGAAACCGTCGGCGACGTGATGCAGACCGTGTTTGAACGGCGAATCATCGGCCAGCCGTGTGCCATCCAGATCACCTTGCAGACCGAGGCCGATGCTGCGCACGGCGAGGCCATCGCGGAGCAGCAACACCTGCTTGCCGGAGGCGACCCAGAATTGCAGGTCTTCGCGCTCGCGCACCAGCGCCAGTACACCTGAGCCGGATGGCGTGGTCAGTTTCAGTTGCGGGTAGTTGACCCCGGCGACTTCGGCCGCTGTCACATCAACCTCGTCGGGGCCGACGACGGCGGCTTTGAGGTTGTTCAGCGATGCGCTCATCAGCGGGTTACAGCCGCACAGCAACGAGGCCGCCATCAGGCAGACGCCCACTTTCAATAGGTTCACAGTCGGGCGGCCTTATTTGCTGTTGTTGCTGTATTCGCTCCAGTTCTTCGCTGCCGAAGCCCCGGTGCCGACAATCGACGCCGACGGCACCAACTGGCTGATGAAACGGTTCCAGCGCGTAACGTTGGCCGGGCCGACGTAGACGACATCCTGCGGCCGCACCTGAAAGTGCGAGGCCAGCGCCATGGCGGTCGGCGATTCGGCTTCGAGCTGATAGATCTTGGCCGGCTCGACGTCGAGATTTTCCACGCCGCGAATCACGTACACCGCGTTGCCGTTGGAACTGGTCTGACTCAGGCCACCGACCGAACCGAGCACGTCGGACAGGTTCATGGTCGCGGTCTTGAAGCTCAGCGCGCGCGGCTGGTTGACTTCGCCCATGACGTAGATGCGCTTATTGTCGTTGTACGGCAGATACAGCTGATCGCCGCCCTTGAGGTAGACGTTCTGCAGCTCGGAATCCTGCTGATTGAGCGTGTCGAGATTGAGTGGATAGACCCGCCCGTTGCGCGTCAGCAGCAGGCCCGACAAGTCGGCGTTATTAGTGTCGATGCCAGCGGAACCGAGGGCTTCGACCACACTCAGCGGATTGGTCGAAATCGCTTGCGGGCCGGCCTTCGTCACGGCGCCGGTGACCACGACTTTCTGGCTGGCGAAGCGCAGCACCGCGACGTCGACCTGCGGCTCGGCGATGAATGCCGACAAGCGCTGTTCGATGTCCGCGCGCAGTTGCTGGATAGTCCGGCCGGCCGCCTGGACTTCCTTGATGAACGGGTAATACAGCGTGCCATCGGAGCGCACCAGACGGCCGTTGGCATCGATCTGTTGTTGCGCGCCGGAGGGGGCGGTCAGCTCCGGATGATCCCAGACGGTGATGTACAGCACGTCATTGTTGCCGATGCGATATTCCGCCGGCGTCACCAGCAGCTCTGCCGGCAGCGACTCACGCTTCTGGGTGGCGCGGTTCATGGCGATCAGCTTCGGGGTGATCGGAATCAGCTCGACCCGACTGCTTTCGCTGGCACCCTGGCGGGTGATATCGCTGGTGCTCAGGTACTGGCCGGGGGAAAACATGCAACCTTGCAAAGCGAGACTTGCCAACATTAAAAGATAAACACTACGAGTCATAATGGCACTACGCTATTCAAGGGCGAATCCAAAAAACAAAGTCACCCGACTTGCGTCGGGCGACTCTGTACTGCACTAACAAATGTTCCTGTTAGTTATGCGTGCCGGTTGTACCGGTGGTACCCGTCGTACCGGTGGTACCACCGTTGGCACTGCCACCGCTGTTGGACGCCGCTACAGCACTGGCAACCATTGCAGTACTGGCCGCGGGCGCTTGCGAAGCCGCCACACTGCCACCTACATTGGTTACCGCTGTCAACGGCGCTTCAGCGGCGGCAGCCCAGTTGCTCAACATCGTCAACAGGGCAACTGCCATCACTTTTTTCATAACAACTCCTTTCTAACATTCGAACTGTTAAAAAACAGATCTGTGTCAGAGCTGGTAGCTTTCAAGTCCGCAAAGAGCGCGAACAAGATCCGTTGTTCTTTCACAGTCCTGTGCAACTGCTAAAGTCGAACGGCAGGTTTATATCTACGGATTTGCAAATGGCATTGCCAGTGTAATTTCCCGACGTTATCTAACAACCTGACTGAAACTAACATCAGACTAAATGGCCATCATCGCGAATAACCATTGGGATGATTCGATTGCCAGCGCCAAGTGTCGGCAACCATGTCCTGCAAGTTGCGCGTGGCTTTCCAGCCGAGCTCTTTCGCCGCTTTCGAAGCATCGGCAAAACTCTCGGCAATATCACCGGCGCGGCGCGGCATCATCCGGTACGGCACCGGCCGCCCGCTGGCCTGTTCGAAGGCATGCAGCACTTGCAGCACGCTGTAGCCATCGCCGGTGCCGAGGTTCCAGGTGTGAATGCCGGTGCGCTCGCTGATCGACTGCAACGCTTTCAAATGCCCGTCCGCCAGATCGACGACATGAATGTAATCGCGCACGCCGGTGCCATCGGCGGTCGGGTAATCGTTACCGAAAATCGACAGCTCACGCAGGCTGCCGACCGCAACCTGGCTGATATACGGCACCAGATTGTTCGGAATGCCGTTGGGGTCTTCGCCCATGTGCCCGCTGGCGTGGGCGCCGATCGGGTTGAAATAGCGCAGCAGCGCGATGCTCCAGCGCGGCTCGGCGAGGCTCAGGTCGCGCAGCACATTCTCGACGATCAGCTTGGACTGACCGTAGGGATTGGTCGGATTGCCCGTAGGAAAATCCTCGCGAATCGGCATCTCTTCAGGCTCGCCGTACACCGTCGCCGAGGAACTGAACACCAGGCGGAACACCCCCGCCGCTGCCATCGCCTGACACAGAGTGATGCTGCCGCCGACGTTGGTTTCGTAGTATTCGAGCGGCTTGCGCACACTCTCGCCCACGGCTTTGAGCCCGGCGAAATGCAGCACGGCGTCAATCTGATGCTCGCGGAAAATCCGGTCGAGCAGCGGCCGATCGCAGACATCGCCGCGAATCATCCATGCACTTTTGCCGCAAATGGCTTCAACGGCGTGAAGTGCTGCGTCGCTGCTGTTACAAAGATTATCCAGAACGACAACTTCATAACCTGCTTCAAGCAATGCAAGTGTGGTATGCGAGCCGATATAGCCGGCACCACCCGTTACCAGAATCTTCATAGCGCGGTCCGTCATTGAATAAATACCCGGTAGCGTGTCAAGCCATGCCTGGTGGATATGCGGAGCAATTCACACAAACAGGGCGACAACAACCTCAAACAAATTTAGTTCAACCACTTGGCAATAATTATTTTTGCCGGTCAAACTGTTTGACGGGTACTTATTAGCACTCCCTGGACACTTATCACTATCGACGGATACCGACTAAAAATAACTAATAACCAAGTAGTCGACATCTCATAACATTAGCGCTTTTTAACAGCGCAACTAATTGCCAGCAACAACCTGACTCGGGTATTAAAGTAAGCCTTCAATAATCATTGAAACTTGCCGCCACTTTGTGGTGCGCAACCGTCGCCTGTGTTCCATGACTGTCCAGGATACTTTTATGATTCGTAAATGTTTGTTCCCCGCTGCCGGCTACGGCACGCGTTTCTTGCCGGCGACCAAAGCCATGCCGAAAGAGATGCTGCCGATCGTCAACAAGCCGTTGATCGAATACGCCGTTGAAGAAGCACGGGACGCCGGCCTGCAACACATGGCCATCGTCACCGGCCGGGGCAAGCGCGCGCTGGAAGACCACTTCGACATCAGCTACGAACTCGAGCACCAGATCCGTGGCACCGAGAAAGAGAAATTCCTCGCCGGCACCCGCGAGCTGATCGACACCTGCACCTTCTCCTACACTCGTCAGGTGGAAATGAAAGGCCTGGGCCATGCCATTCTCAGCGGTCGCCCATTGATCGGCGACGAACCGTTTGCCGTGGTACTGGCCGACGACCTGTGCCTGAACCTCGAAGGCGACGGTGTGCTGTCGCAGATGATTCAGCTGTACAGGAAATTCCGCTGCTCGATCGTCGCCATCCAGGAAGTCCCGGCCGACCAGACTCACAAGTACGGGGTGATTGCCGGTGAGCTGATTTCCGAGGGCATCTACCGGGTCAACAACATGGTGGAAAAACCGGCGCCGCAGGACGCGCCGTCAAACCTGGCGATCATCGGGCGCTACATCCTCACCCCGGACATTTTCGACCTGATCGCCGACACCGAACCGGGCAAGGGCGGCGAAATCCAGATCACCGACGCACTGATGAAACAGGCGCAGAACGGCTGCGTGCTGGCCTACAAATTCAAAGGCCTGCGCTTTGATTGCGGCGATGCCGAGGGCTACTTGCAGGCGACCAACTTCTGCTACGACAACGTGTACCTCAAGGGCCGCTGAGACGGCCCCCCATCACCAGAGGCAGGCAACCATGAACATTGCACAACATTCGACAGAGATTGAACGTGAGGTGGGCAACCTCGGGGTGATGAGCTGGTTGTCGCGCCATCAACCGCTGCCCAGCGCCAACGAAACCTGGCTGGGAACGATTCTGCTGGTGGAACGGATCGGTGTGTTTCCTGCGTCCGGCGATATTCGCCGGCCGCTGCGCGATCCTTATCCGCTGCTCGCGCACCTGAAGGCGTTGTATGGCGAACAGGCGCTGGAAATGGATGACCGTGATGGCCTGAAAGTGATCTTCAGCGACTGGCGTTTTCGCGTGCGCATCTGCTGCAACGATCCGGCGATCATCATTAACGTCGAGACCCGCTGTGATGCGCGGTTGATGCCGCAGAAGCTCGCGGAATTACTCGAACAAGTCGACAACTTCGCTCCTGCACGATGATCGTTCCCACGCTCTGCGTGGGAACGATCATTGTCCGCCGCCGTCGCAACGGTCGTTGGCGCCCATGATCCAGCCATAAAAATAATCGGCAATCACCTTCCCGCCCGTGGCCGGCAACGGATGAATCTTGTCCGGGCCGATCATCGCGCTGGCGTAGCGTTTAACGTCGGGGCCGAACGCGCATTGCAGGTTGGCGAAGCCCAAATGCTGCTCCCGCGCCCACGGTTCGAGCACCTGCGCATAGGCCGACATCGGATAAGCACTGGAGCGCGTGGTGTCCTGACGCATGATCAGGTTGATGCTCGCCGCCGGCTGAATCTCGCGCAGCATGCTCACCAGGCCCTGAACGTTTTGCAGGTACTGCGCAGGTTTGACGCCGAAGCCCTGATCGTTGCCGCCGAGCATGATCAGGTAAACATCGGCCGGGATCTTCGACACCACGGCTTTCCACTGCGCCTGCCACTGTGGATCGGCGTGATAGAAATCCGCGGATGCCGCGCCGGAGGCCGCCAGTTTCGACACCCGAATGCCCTTCTCATCATTCGTCATCCAAAGGCCGAACAACGTGGGCGCGCCCTTCACCACTTCCAGTCTGAATGACCAGTCTGCGGCTGATGGAACGCCCGCTAGCGCGACTTCCTGAACGCCCGAGCCTGCGAGTTTCAACGGTTGCCAGGCTTGCGCGGGCGACCAGCGATAGCGCAGCTCGTCGGCTTCGCCGTTGCCCAGATACAACAGTTTCGCCTGAGTGACCGTGGTATCGATGCGCGGCGAAGGACTGGCATCGACTTGCAACCAGGCGCCCGGCTTGCCGCTGATCGTGCGACTGTCCGGGCTGGCCTGGCCCAGCTCGGAAACCTTCCAGCCGCCGCCGAAGTATTTGTCGCTGCTGCGGGTGTATTTGAAATGCGTGCCGCCCAGCGCCGCGCCGTGGTTGAAACCGACGTAACCGGGGCCGGCGAAACCCACCTCGGCGGCCACTCGCTGCACCAGTTTATTCAGGTAGAAATCCTGCCCGGCGGTGTAGCTGTCGCCGATCACCGAAACCGCCAGCACCTTGCCGGCCTTGCCCTCGCGCCACTGCGCAAAGCGCTGGCGGGCATCGTCTATCGTGATGGCCGAGGTGGCGACTGGTTGAGGGGCGTCTACTGGCATCATTGAATATTTCCTTTGTCCGGGATGGCCCCTTCGCGAGCAGGCTCGCTCCCACAAAAGACCTTGTGCAATTCACACAACCTCTGTGGGAGCGAGCCTGCTCGCGAAGTTTTCAGCTGTTCTGCGTCTGCACCACCGGAGCGACAATCACCGGTGCTTTCCTCTTCGCCGCACGTTCGCCAAGGAACAACACCGAGGTGAAATTGAACCGGCTGAACACCATCGCCAACAGCACCGGCCCGAGCAATCCACAACTCAGACCACCAAACACCAGCAAGCTCTCATCCTTCACGCCGAGGCGCCCAAGGACAAACCGCGAGGTCGCGGCAAACAGCACATGAAAAAGGAAAATCGCATAGGAATACCCGCCGAGCCAGGTCAGCGCTTTCGAGCGCATGTCACTCGACAGCAATGCGATACAAGACACGCACCCCACCGTCAAACCAATCAGGCTGCGGCGATCGACAATCAGCTCACGATCAATCGCCGCGACATACAACAGCGTCAGCGAGATCAGCACAAACAGCAGCGGCCCGATCACTTTGAAACGCTGTTTCAAAACATCGACATTTTCCTGACCGATCATCCCTGCAACAAAAAACGGCAGCAGGTAAATCGCACCGTTGATACCGAACGCATCCAGCGGCAACGGCGGCAGCAGGAACAACACTGCCGCAAACGCAAACAAGCCATACAGCCGCGTTGCTGAATGCAACAGGCCGCGCCACTCCAGCAAGCCGACGAAGATAAAAATGCTGAAAACCGCCTGCAGGAACCAGAAGTGGTTGATCGGCACCCAGAACGACAACAACGCGTCGATCACGCCGACGTCCTTGTTCACCCCCGGCCCCACCGCTTGCAGCACCGAGAACGGCACGCCGACGCAGAACAGCGGCACGATCAGCCGCCGCACCTTGCCGGCGAAGAACGCGGAAAAGTCATTGCCGCGAATCTTGTAGATCGAATAGATGTAGCCGGAGATGAACGTGAACAGCGGCATGCGCACGTACACCATCGAGTCGGCGATGACCCGGAACGGCGAGCCGATGTCGATCTTCAAGCCGCCGCCCAGCGGGCCGATGACGTGATAGAGCACCAGCAGCAGGCACGCCAGGCCGCGCAGGGTTTCGATCTCCAGGGATTTTTTCTTGCTCGACATAGAGCACCTGCCTTAAGTGAGAATTCTTGATTCGACCTGCACCGGTTTGTTCGCGCGCAGCATCAAGCCCAGGCCGACGAACAACACCGGCACGACCATCGAGAAGTGTCGGGCGAAGGAGCCGAAGTCCGGCTCGAACAAGCCTTGCACTAACAGAAACGCCAGCGGAATCGCGATCAGTTCCTTGGGTTTGGTCTGGATCGGCGCGCCCTTGTAGTCGGTCGAAGTGATGACTTTGAACAGCAGCAGTGCAGTCATGATCATCAGCGCAACGAAGATCACCTGCCCCGGCCCGGACAGCAGAATCAGCTCAACCGGAAACGACAGCCGGAAGAAAATGATCATTGAGTCCAGTGCCTGGGAGACGAAGTCACTGCCGCTGAGCCACGACACGATGAGCGACTTCGAGCCCTCCTCGCCCGCCGTGCGCAGCTCGTTGTTGCTCGCGCGGATCGATGACACCGGAAAGCCCAGCGCCAGCTGAATGGCCATGGCCACCGCCAGATAAAACAGGAACAGCATCAGAAAAAAGGTGAAGCGCGAGACGTACTTTTTCATCACGCAGACGCCGACCCACGACAGCGAAAACAGAATCCAGTAGGGCCGGATCAACACGCCGTAAATCACCGCTGAGAGGAAAAAACCGCCGCGATATTTGCGCGTCAATGCGCTGAGCAGAATGCTCAACACCGCCACCGACACGATGATTTCCTTGGTCAGGTTCTCAAGGAAAAACGAGCGCACGATGCCCCACAGGCACAGGGTGCCGAAAATGGTCAACGGCATGCGCCGGAACACCACTACCGGAATTGCGGTGAGGAAGAAATTGCAGAACATGCCGTAGGCCCAGGCGTTGGTCAGGTTGATCCCGGTGGGCCGCAGCAGGAACGCCGAACATTCGTAGGACGAGCGATCCGGCGAGAACGGGTTCCAGAAATTGCAGTTGTCGGCGCGCGCATACGACGACCACAACGTCATCGCATCCGGCCCCGGATCACGCGGCACCAGCAACGGCATCGCCACTGACAGAAACAGCCCGGTGAACAGAATCAGGAAGGAAATCGACGAATCGAATTTGCGCCCACGAAACTCGATGCGCGGCAGTTTCAGGCCCATGACAGCGCAGCCTTTTTCGCGCCGCTGACACGGGTCAACAGTGCAATCACACTGAGCTGCACGACGATGGCGAAAACATTGCCCCACGCCGCGCCATAGATCGAGTAATGCTTGATCAGCACATAGCTGACCGGCACTGAAATCAGCAGGCAGAGCGCAGCGCTGGCCAGCGACACCCGGCTGTTTTTCGAGGCAATCAAACCGCCCCAGACAATGTCGCCAATCGCCCGCAAGGCGAACGAAAAGATCAGCACCGCGAGGAGCGCGTTATCCGGACGCGGCACGCTGGCGGCGACGTAATCGAGCAGCACATTGAAAAACACATAGATCGCCACGGCCACAACGGCGGAAACCACCAGCGAGCGAATCACCCATTTGTTGACGAACAGTTGCTTGACCGTGAATGCCTGCTGATCGGCCTGGAAACGCTTGGCCAGCACCGGAATGCCGACCACCGCCACCACCGCATACGACAATGCCTGCAAAGTGTTGGCCGCTGACCACGCGTACACGTATTTACCGAGGCTGGCGTAGGGCTCGAGGTCGATGATCAGAAAGCGCTCGGCATACTGACTCAGGGCGATCAGACCGGTGCCGAGATAGAACGGCAACCCGGCCTTCCACACCGTCGCGGTGTCCAGCGGCGCGGCTTCGCGGCCCTTGTGCACATTCACCACGATCAAATAACCGGCGACGATCACCAGCACGTTGGCGGCGACCCACAGCCACAACACACTGGCGATGCCCGCGACCCAGCCGAGCACCATGCCGCCCACCGCCAACACCGCCCAGAGGCCGGTCTTGATGAAGAACAGCAGAGCTCCGGCGGTGGCTTTCTGCGCGGAAAACACGAAGGAATTGATTTCGAACGACAGATGTTCGGTGAGCAGCACCAGGGTCACGCACAGGATCAACGTGGCGGTTGCTTCCACCGACTGGAACAGCGAATAGATCAGTACCGTCAGTATCGACAACAACAGCCCCACCGCCAGATACAGCAGCAAAACCTTGTCGACCACCCGCCGCGAACTGCCGCCGACGCTGATCAAACGGTTGATCTCGGAACTGAAGCCGACGCTGTAGAACTTCGATGCGATCAGCGAAGCCGCGACCACCACACCGTAAAAACCCAGCGCCTCGTAACCGAGGTAATGGGTGATGGCCAACACCAGCAAGAACTTCGCGCCCAAGGCTCCGCCGCGAAGCAACAGCCGAAATATCATCGAACGACACCCTTGATGATTTCGTCCATGGCCACGGTTTTCGCCTCGATCTCGCGGCAAGTGTCGGTCAGGCGCTTGCCGAAATCCGCCAAGGCATTGGGCGCGTAAACGGTGTTGATGATGGTGTCGACGTCGATATCGCCGCCGTTGATCACCCAGTCCTCGACGCCCATGTCCTGATAGGCGCCAAAGCCTTTGCGCTCGTAGCTGATGTGATACGCCGGCACGCCGGAGAGCAGCGATTCGATGGCGCCGTGCAGACGCACCGAGATCACCAAGTCCGGTTGGTACTTGGCAATGGTTGCCTTCAGCGACAGCAGATCTTCGTTGATGCCCAGCTCGCGGTAGAACGCGCCGTCATCGTTGCCGCGCACCGCGCTTTGCACGGCGCAGACCACTTTGCTTTTGTTCTTCAGACGCTGCAGCAGCAGTTTCAGATTGGCCACGTAGGCGACCTTCTTCTCTTTGCTCCACTCCGGCGGCTTGCGCAGCACCACGCAGACTGTCGCCGGCGAGGCGGCGCAGCGGGTGAATTTCGGTTGCTGAAGAATCTTGCTCGCCAGCGACTGCACCGCCAGATCCGGCGCGCGGTAGACGTTTTCGCAAGCATCAAAAATTGCCGAGGAACGGTTGTCACGCACGAACACCGCATCAGCGCTGGCGTAGTGTTCAACGATCTTGCTGCTCTCACCGTGGAACGGGCCGATGCTCTGCGGCAGGTACACCGACGGCACTTTGCTGAGAATCGCGGTTTCCAGTTGCTTGGCATGGCCGAGCTTCAGCTTGATGTGCTCGAAGGCGCTTTTCGAACGCATGTAACCACCGCCAACGCCGACGATCAGATCGGTCTTCTTCAGCAGATCGGCGAGCCCGGCGTAGGACTGATTGAGAAACACCGCTTGCTTGACCCGGCCCAGACCTTTGGCCGCCATCACCGGCGCATCGAAACGCGGGTGCGGCAGATAGTTGAACGACTCAGGGTCGGACGCCACGACACTGATCGCGGTGTCGTCACCGAAGTTACGCTGCACCAGAGCAATGGCCAGATCGACGAGCAGACCGTCACCGGAGTTGGACGCACTGTAGCCATGCAAAATCGTTACGTTCATAAGCTTGAGTTCTACTTAATAAGTGGGAGCGTGATACAGGTCGTAGGTCTGGCGGATCATCAACGCGGCGCTGAAGCGTTCGCGGACAATGCTCCGGCCTTCGTTGCCGAGGTCGAGCAGGCGCGGCTTCTGGATGATCGTCAAAACATCGGCCAGCGCCTGGTGATCGCCGGACGGAAACACGTAGCCGGACACTTCGTTGGTGACCAGTTCCGGCAGTGAAGTGCAGTTGCTGGCAATCACCGGCAGTCCCATGGCCATGCCTTCCAGCGGCACCATGGCAAAGCCTTCCCAGCGACTCGGCACGATCAGCGCATCGGCTTTCTGATACAGCGCCTGCACTTCACTCGGGGTCACCCACGGCAGGTACTCGACCGAATCCATCGGCGGGCACTCGACCGAGTCTTCGTTGACCGCACTGCCAACCACCGTCAGTTTGAGGTCGTTGCGATTGACCTTGGCGTAGGCCTTGAGCAGCACGTCGAAGCCTTTCTGGTAATCCAGACGCCCGACGAACAGCAGATGAATCGGCTCGGCGCCAGCGCTTTTCGGTGCGTCGTCCTTGTGATGAATGCCGTTGTAGATCAGCTTCATGCGCTTGCGCTCGATGCCGAAACGCGCGGCTTTATCCAGCTCGTACTGGCTGACGCAGATGATCACGTCGGTGACTTTCTGCAGCACGCGCTCGATCCACGCATAGACCTTCTGCTTGGTCGGCGAGCTTTCCATCAGGAACGAAAACGCGTGCGGGCAGTAGACGATTTTCGGCTTGCGCCATGGTCGCAACAGCACACACACCACACGGCCGATAACTCCGGAAAAGGTGCTGTGCAAATGCACCACGTCGGGTTTTTCCTTGAGCAGCACCTGGCTCAGACGCCAGGCGAAACGCAGCAGCGACGGCACGTTGCGACCACTGCGCGGGAAGGTGCGCACCTGCTGCGGGGCGATGCCGTGCAGCTCCTTGGCCTGATCCTCGGGTACCAGATAGACCAGTTGATAATTCGCTGCGTCGTCTTCGGGGGATGCCGAGATCGTGCGGATCACCGTCGCCACGCCACCTTTGATCGTCTCTGCCACGTGCAGTATTTTTTTCACAACTCACCCACTTCAAACAGGAAAGAACAATCGGCAACCATCAGGATTTGTCGGACGCGTATTCGTAGTTGTAATAGCCCGTGCCGCCGTAATAGCTGGCCGCACGCTTCTCGACGCCGTTGAACACCGCGCCTTTCAACTCGATGCCGTTCTGGGCGAAGCGGCGAATGGTCAGTTCGATCTCTTTGGCCGGGTTCACGCCGAAGCGGGTGACGATCAGGCTGATGCCGGCCTCGCGACCGACGATGGCGGCATCGGTCACTGCCAACAGCGGCGGCGTGTCGATGATCACCAGGTCGTAGCGCTCGCTGAGTTCTGCCAGCAGTTCGCGGAAGTTGGCGTGCATAAGCAATTCGGAAGGATTGGGCGGCACTTGCCCCCGGCTGATGAAATGCAGGTTGTCGACTTCGACTTTGTTGATCGCCTGCTCAAGGGTGCAGCGCTTGACCAGCAGGTCGGACAGACCGTTGCTGATCGGCGTGTTGAGGGTTTTGTGCAGATGCCCTTTGCGCATGTCGGCATCGATCAGCACCACGCGCTGGCCGCTGAGGGCCATGACCGCCGCAAGGTTGGACGAAACGAAGGTCTTGCCGACCTGTGGGCTCGGCCCGGAAATCATGATGCGGTTGTTGGTCGAATCGAGCCCGGCAAAGTGCAGGCAGGTGCGTAGGCTGCGGATCGATTCGATCGACAGATCGGTCGGGTTGCGCAGCGCCAGCAGGTACGCCGGCTTGTCGACGCCGTCGCGGGCGCGGCCCTTTTTGTTGTCCTCTTCTTCCTGCAAGGCGCTGTAGGGAATCGACGCATAAACCGGCAGGCCCAACTGCTCGATGCCTTCCGGGCCTTCAAGGCCTCGGCTGAGGGATTTGCGCAGCAGCACCAGGGCCACGCCGACAAACGCGCCAAGCAATGTCGCGATCAGCACGATCAGTGGTTTTTTGGGTTTGATCGGATTGGTCAGGTCGACATCGGCAGTGTCGATCAGGCGCACGTTGCCGACGGCCCCGGCGCGGACGATGTCGAGTTCCTGGGATTTGTTCAGCAACTGCGTGTAGATCTGCGAAGCCACCTCGACGTCGCGGGTCAGGTTGAGCAATTCCTGCTGGGTGGCCGGCAAGTCCTGAACCTTGCCTTCGAGGGATTTCTGCTGCTGGGTCAATTCGCCGATCTGCGTCATCAAGGCGCGATAGGCCGGATGCTGTTTGGTGAACTTGCGATCGAGTTCGGCCTGCTGCATTTTCAGCTCGGAGATGCGCGTTTCCAGCGCCACCGACTGGCCCAGCACCGACTGGGTTTCCAGCGAGATGTTCACGGTCTTGCCGTGGGTCTGGTAGGCATTCAAGGCGTCGCTGGCCTTGGCCAGATCACGCTTGACCTGGGGCAACTGGCTTTGCAGAAACGCGAGGCTCTGCGCAGCTTCCGCCGAAGTGCGCCGTACGTTTTGCTCGACGTAGAGCGAGGCGATCTTGTTGAGGATCTTCACCGCCTCGGCCGCGTCCGAGCTGGCCAGCGCCAGACGAATGATCCCCGACTCCTTGCCCTGTTCGGAGATATCCAGCGCGTCCTGATAGCCCTGGATAGTCACGATGCGTGGATTGCGCACTACCTGAAAACGCGTGCCGGGGTTGGCCGACAAGTGCGCGATCTGCCCTTCTACACCGTCATTGGCAAACGCCTCGCCGGCGACGCCTTCGGCGAGCAGATTGTCGTTTTCATCGAATAGCTCAAAACGCTGCTGCTCGCCGGCGATCAGGGTGAGTTTCTTGCCGAGCAGGTCTTTCGGCAATTGCAGCCGAGTGAATTCCAGGCGCTCGCCACCCCAGGCATAACTGGTCAAACCGAAACGCGGCGGCGCGACGCTGGTCTCGCTGTCACCGCGATAGCGCCGTGAGAGAAAGCCGCCGATCAACGGGAACGTGTTGGGGGTGACGTCGATATCCAGGCGCAGGTCGTCAACGGTTTTGCCGATCACCGCGCGGGATTTGATGATGCCGATTTCGGTCACCGACGGCGATTGCCCGCCGAGCATGCTGTTGAGGTCGGAGAAACCGAGCATGTCGTTCTTTTTCGGTTCGACCTGCACCAGCGCGTTCGCCAGGTACACCGGCGTTGCCAGAACCGCATAGGCGACGCCGGTGACCATGAAGGCACCGGTCAGCGCGCCGATCAGCCACTTCTGGTCGATCAGGCTGCCGAAGATGCCGAGCAGATCAATACTGTCTTGATCATTGTCGCGGGTGCCGATTACGGACGGTAACTGCATAAGTCTGTTCTTACCATTTACTGTTCTGAAGAAGATTCATCAATGCCCGAGACGCTTTGCCCATGAACTAACAGCATCTTCAATCAATGCGTGGGCATGAATAAACGCGGCTTTGCCTTGACGATACGGATCATGTATTTCGCGCTCGCTCTGCCACTTGCCGAGCAGAAACACTTTGCCTCGGGCGTGCGAGGCAATCTTCAGCACTTGATTGACGTGGGTCTTTTCCATGACCAGGATCAGGTCCGAGTCATTGACGATGTCCGAGGTCAGTTGCCGCGCCTTGAAGGCCTCGGCGCAATGCCCGTGCTCTTCGAGAACCTGCCGCGCCGAGGCCTCCACGCCCTCGCCCACGCGGGCGGACAGGCCGGCTGAGGACACGGTGATGGCGGACTGGCCCAGCGCGTTGCGCAGCAGCAGTTCAGCCGTCGGACTTCGGCATATATTGCCCACGCAGACAACGAGGATCTTTTTGAACAAGTCTTGCTTTCCTGTGTAATATCAAACAGCCAACATGCCGTGAAAGTTAATGAACCCTCTCGACTTTCCTGCACTCAGAAATAGCTTCGCCCTGTTAGTACAGGAACATTAAGTACCACAGCGTTTTAAGCCGCCCCAACCACAATTAGCGGACTAAAAATAACTGTGATTTTCAGTTGCTGTTTTCCTGACAAAAAATAACATTCGCGCACTTAGTGCCATCACCGTTATCGGAAATTGAGTAACGGGACAAATATTCGTAGTTGTCATTCTCTTCAGGAGAGCAGACATGAAAACAGCACAGCGCAATAAACTCGCCGCCCTCGCCCTGATGGCGCTCGGTGCCGCCAGCCAGGTTCACGCCAGTGAGCTGTTCCCCAACCTTCCAGCAAAAACCATCGGCGTGCAGGTGAAGATCCAGAGCTTCACCGCCGCCGATGCCGCACAAATCAAGGCCGCCGGCTTCAGCTTTGTGCGCTTCGGCGTGTGGAGTGACAGCCTCACCGCCAAGACTTATCAGAAACAGGTCAGCGACGCCTTCGCCGCCGCCGCTTCCGCCGGCCTGCCGGTGCTGCTGACGGTGCGCGCGATCAAGGCATTGCCGGCCACTTCGCCAGAGGAGCTGAACGCCGCCGGCGCTAAGTTCGCCAACACCGTGACCGGGCTGGAAAAAACCTGGAGTTCGCAATTGGTGGCGATCGAAATCTGGAACGAGCCGGATCTGGAAACCTATTGGCCGACGCGCAATTTCGATACCACCTTCGTGCCGTTCATGGCTGGCATGTGCAAGGCCTTCGAAGGTCAGCCGCAGACGACGCCACGGGTCGGTTTCGGCTTCGCCCGGCCGCCAAGCGCGGGCTCGGCGTCAACGGTGGCGATGAAAAGTATCGTCAGCGATTACCCCAAATGCCTGAACGCCGTGTCCTATCACCCTTACGGCATGACCGCCACGCAGATCAGCAACGCACAGACCTTCATCCAGCAGAACTTCAATCTGCCGGGGGTCATCAGTGAATGGGGGGTTTCGGCCCTCGCCTCCAACGGTGGTCCCGAGGGGCAAGCGACCAAGATCAACGCGTTTATTACCGACGTTAAACGCCTCAATATTCCCCTGACCTCTATCTATGAATGGCGGAACAGTGATTCGGGCAGCAACGATCGCGAGAAGAACTTCGGCTTTCTCACCTCTGACGGCCAGCCAAAACCGGCACGCTTGTCGGTAGAAGGTCTGTTGAACGCTGAGTAGGCATTGGGCAACCGGTCTGTTCACAGGTCGGTTGCTTTGAACCTGTGGGCTGTTTTGGCATCGTATTCAGCGACACCGCGCCCCGCCTTTCAAACAATCGTTTTCAGGTTGTTGCCGCAGGGGCCATCGATCCACGAATGCACCCTTGAGTGCCCGTCAGCGCTCGGGTAATGTCTTCAGACCCATAGGATAGAGCACGCCCATGACTTCCAAGCTGGAACAACTCAAACAGTTCACCACCGTAGTTGCCGACACTGGCGACTTCGAAGCGATCGCCCGAGTCAAACCGACCGATGCCACCACCAACCCTTCCCTGCTGCTCAAGGCTTCGGCCATTCACGGTTACGCCGAACTGCTGAACGATTGCGTTCGCGACTGCAAGGGCGATGTCGGCCTGGCCAGCGACCGTTTCGGCGTCGCAGTGGGCAAGGAAATTCTCAACGTGGTTCCGGGCCGCATCTCCACCGAAGTGGATGCGCGCCTGTCCTTCGACCAGGATGCGATCCTCAAGCGCGCGCATCGTCTGATCGAGCTATATGACAAGGCCGGCGTTGGCCGCGACCGCGTGCTGATCAAGATCGCCTCGACCTGGGAAGGCATCCGCGCCGCCGAGATCCTCGAGAAGGAAGGCATCCAGACCAACCTGACCCTGCTGTTCTCTTTCGCCCAGGCCGCCGCCTGCGCCGATGCCGGCGTGTTCCTGATTTCGCCGTTCGTGGGCCGTATCTACGACTGGTACAAGAAAGCCAACGGCAACGACTACACCGGCGCTGATGATCCGGGCGTGCAGTCGGTGACGCGCATCTACAACTACTACAAGGCTAATGACTACAAGACTGTGGTCATGGGCGCCAGCTTCCGTAACATCAACCAGATCGAACAACTGGCTGGCTGTGATCGCCTGACCATCAGCCCCGAACTGCTGGAGAAGCTCGCCGCCGATACCGGCAAGCTGGAACGCAAACTGGCACCGGGCAATGCCGGTGAAGCGCGTCTGAGCCTCAACGAAGCGCAATTCCGCTGGTTGTCCAACGAAGACGCGATGGCCACCGAGAAACTGGCTGAAGGCATCCGTCAGTTCGCCCGCGATCAGGAAAAACTGGAAGCATTGCTGCAGGCCAAGCTGTGATCTGAGTTTGTAGAATGCAAAAAGGGCGAACCTTCACAGGTTCGCCCTTTTTCATTCTGCATTGAGAGGCGCGTTGACCGAACTGAAACCTTCGCGAGCAAGCTCGCTCCCACAAGGGGATTTGTGATCGAACTGATCCAGTGTGGGAGCGAGCTTGCTCGCGAAGAGGCCAGCCCAGACACCATCAATTCATGAGATCAGTGTCTTTCCAGGGCATTGACCAGATCATGAAACGCTTCACGATTGGAATCGTTCAGGCCCATGAGAATCTTGTGCGCTTCCAGCACCTTGATTCGCACCACTTCTTCGGATTGGTCCTGATCCGGCAGGTCGTCCAGGCACTCCGGGCACGGCACCGGGTGGTTGACGATGTTGAACACCTGCTCGAAGCCCATCGACTGCAAAAGCCGAGTGATGTCTTCGTGGGTGGTGACAACCGTCGGCAAAAGGCCGACCTTCTGCCGCGACAGGATCGACAGTTTGGCCAGCAGGCCGAGGGTGGTGCTGTCGATGCTGCGGGTTTCGGTCAAATCGATCACGATCGCGTTGAAATTCAGCGCGGTGAAGATTTTCTCAATAGTCGCATCCAACGCCGAACACAGGGTCAGGCGAACTTCACCGACGAACTTCAAGACGAAGGTGCCGTCCTGCTCGGCGAACTGGATTCTACCGGTACTCATTAAAGATTCCTGCTCAACACCAACAGGGCGATATCATCCGGCATCTCCCCTAGCGTGGCCAAACCAAACACTTGCCGCAGACCATCCAGGCTGCCGCCCGCTGACTTCACCCGTTCGGGCAAAGCAGCCTCTTTTTCTTTGAGCGTTGCTTCCGGCAAAAGGTCCAGAATGCCATCAGACATCAGCGTCAGGCTGAACGTCGGCGGCAGCTCAAGCACGTGGTCTTCGTAGGTGGCTTCATTGAAAAGGCCCACCGGCAGGCCACGGCCTTCGAGATAACGAACACTGTCAGGCGTGTACAACACAGGCAAAGGCAGATGGCCGCCAATGCTATAGGTCAACAAACCGGTCTCCTCGTCGATGACTCCACCGACCATTGTGACGTGTTTACCCAGCTTACAACTGATCAGTCCCCGGTTGATATGACCGAGCACTTCCGAAGGCTTGAACTCCGGCAAGGTACCGCTGCGTTTCGATTCGAAGAGCAAACGCGTGGTCATGAATTTCAACAGCACGGTGACGAAGGCTGATGACGCGCCATGCCCGGAAACATCCGCCAGATAAAACGCGACCCGGCGCTCGTCAACGCGGAAATAGTCGACAAAATCACCCGACAGGTACAGCGACGGGATGATCTGGTGGGCAAAATTGAATTCGTCAATGCTCCACGGGCTTTCCGGCAGCATGTTCATCTGCACCTGGCGACCGGCGTTCTGGTCTTCCTGGAGCAGGTTCAGGCTGGCTTCGAGCTCGCGGTTGGCCTTTTCCAGCTTCTCGCTGTAGCGCTGGTTTTCCAGCAGCAGTCGCGCACGATCCAGGGCCCGACGCACGGAGTGCTCGAGCACAGCCAGATCTTCGAGAGGCTTGATCAGGTAATCCGCCGCGCCCAGGCGCAGGGCCTCGACCGCGTCGTTCATCACCCCGGCACCCGAGACCACGATCACCGGCGTCTCCGGTGAGCGCTCGGTGACCTGACGGATCAGTTCGAGACCGCCCATCTGCGGCATGCGCAGATCGCAGATCACCAGATCGGGCTCGTCTTGCTCGAATACCTGAAGACCCTGTTGACCGTTGCCGGCCTGCAGGACGCTGAAACCACTGTCTTCCAGATAGGCCGCGAGGCTCGCGCGCACTACCTCGTCATCATCGATTATCAGCAGCGTGGCACTGGTTTTTGGCATGTGGGCAAACGGCGCCAGAATTAGGTTGGCGTAGTGAGCGGGGCATCGGCCCTGCGCAGACTACTGGATTCGCTTTCTAGCCTCTCTGTTGCAGCGCTTTCAAGCATTCGCCTGGCGCGCGGTTTTAAACAGAGGTGCCCTTCTAAGGCGCAGACGGTACTCCCATCCGCAGAGCGTTTCAAGCATGCGCCGATTGTCGCTTGACGACTTTGTTTGTCAAATCACCGGGAGTTATAAGAACCGCTCCAACGGTAACCCGATGGAAGGTAGTGGCAGTCGCAGGCGACGCTCTGGCGCGGACAAAAAAGGCGACCCGAGGGCCGCCTTTTTCATCACCGGTCGAAATCAGAAATCGTCTTCGACCTGACCGTCCTTCACCTTGAACTCGCGGTTCTGCAGGTAAGCGTTGCGGATGAAGGTGTATTTGTCGCCGCTGATCAGCTTCTCGCTCGACAGCAGGCTGGCGCGGGTGTCGACGATGTTCAGGCCGAAGATCGAGTTACGCGTCGGCACGTGGTCGATGTAGCGGTACGCGCCGGTGAAACTGTCGACATATTTCGACGGTGCGTCACGCAGGGTGCTCGGCCCCATCAGCGGCAGCATCACGTACGGGCCGCTGCCCACGCCCCAGTAACCGAGGGTCTGACCGAAGTCTTCGTCGCTGCGGTTCAAGCCCATCTTGGTGCCGACGTCGAAGAAGCCGAGCAGACCGAAGGTGGTGTTGAAAATCAGTCGGGCGGTATCAACGCCCGCTGCAGCCGGTTTGGCCTGGAGAATGTTGTTCGCCAGGTTGGTCACGTCACCGACGTTGCGGAACATATTGTGAATGCCGTCTTCAACGAACTGCGGGGTGATGAACTCATAACCCTGCGCCAATGGCTTAAGCGCGTAGGTGTCAACGAAGTCGTTGAACTGGAAAATCGGCCGATTGACGCTTTCCCAAGGGTCTTCTTCGGTGGCCGCCTGGGTGGCGAACGGCGCCAGCAACAGGCTGGCACATACACTTAGCTGAGTGAGCGAAGGGCTCCAGCGCATAGAAAAACTCCTTGGATTCGATACTGGCGCGGTCCTCTCGGCCCGGGCATTAAGGCCGCTAGTATAAGCGTAAACGGCGATTTGGGCAGTGCGCCGCTGCAAGGATATGCAGGAAGTTTCCTACGCAGGCTTTCACCCGCCTGTCATGCAACTGTCACCCCAGCGCCCTAGTCTTGAGCGTTATTTCAGGGACGTTGCCATGACTCACGCCGAAACCTTGCCCGTCGCCGCGCCCGGCCTGACTGCCGTGCTGTTCGGCCTGAGCGGTTGCCTGGTGGATTTCGGTGCCCGCGCCGCGCAAGAGCTCAACGCCCAGCCGGAACATGCCAAAACTACACCCGGCGCACTCGATAGCCTGAAAAGTTTGCAGCGCCAGGGAATTCCCTGCGCGTGGCTCGACGAATTGCCCGCTGCCCTCGCTCAGCCACTGGCCGCCTCGCTGCCAGACTGGATCAAACCGACGCAACATTCAGCAACAATGAATCCATGGCCAGCGCCCAACGCGTGCTGGCAGGCGTTGATGAGTTTGAACATCGACCGCCTCGACGGCTGCGTGCTGGTCAGCGGTGAGCCGCGCCTGTTACAGGCCGGTCTGAATGCCGGGTTATGGACGATTGGCCTGGCGTCCTGTGGCTCGCTATGCGGCCTCAGCCCGAGCGAGTGGCAGGCTTTGTCACAAAAGGAACGCGAAAAGTTGCGCGGCAAGGCAACCGTGCAGTTGTTCGGCCTGGGTGTGCATTCGGTAATCGATCATCTCGGCGAACTGGACGCCTGCCTCGCAGACATCAGCCTGCGCCGCGCCAAAGGCGAAAAGCCCTGATCGGCGTCATGCAGGTTTACCGAGAGTGGATTAATCTAAAGGTCAGCCATAGACCTTTGGCGCGTGGCTGCGGTCAATGCCAGTGCCTATTGATAAAAGGAAACCACCATGCCCGCCCAAGAACTGCAAAAACAGCTCGATACCCTGCGCGAGCAGCTGGAACACAATCCACCGCTGTCGGAAGCCGAGCGTGAGGATCTGCATGCGCTGATGGCGCAGATCGAATCGGAAATCCAGCTGGAAACTGCCACCCAGGACGCGAGCATCGCCGACGGCGTGAACCTGGCGGTCGAGCGCTTCGAAGTCGAACACCCGGCGATCGCCGGCACCCTGCGCAATATCATGAATACGCTGGGCAGCATGGGCATCTGACGCCCCGCCGCACAAAAAAAGCCCTGCCAGCGATGGCAGGGCTTTTTCATTTGCAAAATGTGCATGCAAGCCCTTGTGGGAGCGAGCCTGCTCGCGAAGGCGTCGTGTCAGTCGACATCATCGTTGAATGAAACACCGCATTCGCGAGCAGGCTCGCCCCCACAAGGGATATCGCACATTCCGTTTCTTTATTGACGTACGAGCCGGTGATTCGGCAGCTGCACCTCTTCAGTGCTGCGATACGGGTTGATATCCAGCCCACCCCGGCGCACATAGCGCGCAAACACCGTGAGTTTCTCCGGCTTCAACAACCGCTGCAGATCAAGAAAAATCCGCTCAACGCATTGCTCATGGAAGTCCGAATGCTGGCGGAAGCTGACGATGTACTCCAGCAGGCTGGCGTGATCCAGCGCCGCGCCGCGATATTCCACTACCACGCTGCCCCAGTCCGGCTGGCTGGTCACCGGGCAGTTGGATTTGAGCAGGTGGCTGTGCACGCTCTCTTCAACGATCCGCGAATCATCGCAACGCAGCAGCTCCGGACGCGGGTGTTCATAATTGCTCACGCTGATATCCAGATCGTCGATGCACACGCCCGGCAACGCCACCACGCCTTCAGCTTCCACGTCTTTCAGACTGCGCACCCGCACGCCCACCGGTTTGCCGGCAGCGGCGGACAGATCCTTGACCAGCGTCGCTTGCAATGTGGCGACGTCGGCGAACGGCGTCTGGTTCAGCGAGTTGAGGTAGAGCTTGAACGACTTCGATTCGATGATGTTCGGCGAGTCCGCCGGGATGCTGAATTCAGCGATCGCCACCACCGGTTTGCCCGACGGCAGCAGCCACGACAGCTCGAAGCAGTTCCAGAAATCCACGCCTTTATACGGCAGGGTTTCGGCGGTCAGGCCCAGCTCGGCCCATTTCGCGGTGCGCGGAATCGGGAACAGCAGGGACGGTGTGTACGTGGCGATGTATTCGCTGGATTTGCCCAGCGGCGAATGTTCGGCTGCGGGATGCATGGCGGAAACCTGACTGAAGAATCAGCGGATTCTACCAGCCTTTGCCCGCGCCTTTGAGTGCTTACTGACTGACTGTCAGTTTGCCGACCATGCCCGCCTGATAATGCCCGGGGATATTGCAGGCAAACTCAAGCGCCATGGCCTTGCTGAAGGTCCAGGTCAACTCAGCAGTTTTACCGGGCTCGACCAGTACGCTGTTGGGGTCGTCATGCTGCATGCCATGGCCCATCGCCGCGTGATCCATGCCTGCCATGTCGTGGGACATTTCTTTCATGCCGGTAGGCGTAAGCATGCCGCTTTGCTGCATCTGCAACATTTCCTGCTGGTGACTGGCATGCATCGCCGCATCACCGAGGTTGAATTCGTGCAGTAACTGGCCTTTATTCACCAGCACAAAGCGAATGGTCTCACCGGCCTTGACCTGTATGGCTTTCGGGTCGAAGTTCATGTCGCCCATGACGATTTCGATAGTCCGCGTGGCCTGGCTCGCCGCTGCCGGCTGGCCGAAGGCGAAGGTGTGCACCGGTGTCGCCCAGGCTGGCGAACTCAATGCCAGCAGACAGGCGACTATTTTCAGCGAGGTGCGCAAAAACATGGTCGTACTCCAACAAGAGAAGGTTCAGCCTGTGGGAAACTCTAACCACCCAGGGCTGGCATCGACCTGACAGGCAGATTACAACTTTGTCAGCTTGGCGCTTATCGCCGGATCTCACGGTATAACGCCTTCGCCCTTCCAAATACCAACCCCGCCCGAGTCGCCCATGAAACTGTTGATCGTCGAAGACCAAGCGAAAACCGGCCAGTACCTGCGTCAGGGCCTGACCGAGGCCGGATTCAATACCGAGCTGGTGGCCGACGGAATCAGCGGCCAGCAATTGGCCTTGAGCGGCGACTACGCGCTGTTGATCCTCGATGTAATGCTGCCCGGGCGCAGTGGCTGGCAGATTCTGCAAGCGGTGCGCAGCGCCGGCCTCGACACGCCGGTACTTTTTCTCACCGCCAAAGACGCGGTGGAGGACAGGGTTCACGGCCTCGAACTGGGCGCCGACGATTATCTGGTCAAGCCGTTCGCCTTCTCCGAATTGCTCGCCCGGGTGCGAAGCCTGTTGCGGCGCGGCAGCGCAATCGCCCAGGAAACCAGCCTGCAACTGGCCGATCTGCGCCTGGATCTGATCCGCCGCCGGGTCGAACGCAGCGGCCAGCGCATCGACCTGACCGCCAAGGAGTTCGCCCTGCTGGAAATGCTCCTGCGCCGTCAGGGTGAAGTCCTGCCCAAATCGCTGATCGCCTCGCAGGTTTGGGACATGAATTTCGACAGCGACACCAACGTCATCGAAGTGGCGATCCGCCGCTTGCGCCTGAAGATCGACGATGACTTTCCCAACAAGTTGATCCACACCGTGCGCGGCATGGGTTACGTGCTCGAAGAGCGTTCGCTGTGATGCGTCGTTGGTCCTTGAGCACGCGCCTGGCGCTGTTGTTTGCCGCCTGCACTGCGGTGGTCTCGCTGTTCGCCGGGGTACTGTTCGACCGCGCCAGCGAGGCGCACTTCATCGAACTCGATCAGCAACAACTGGAGACGAAACTGATCGGCCTGCGCCGCGCCTTGCAGGATCTGCAGCCTGCTCAACGCGAAGCGCGGCTGGCCGATGAACTCAGCCGTCAGGCGGATCTGTCGTTGCGCATTACCAGTGGCGACGGTCAGCACTGGTATGACAGCTCGGTGCAGATTCCGAAGAATCTGCCGCTGCAAACCGGCCTGTCGACCATCAGCCATGACGGCACCGATTACCGCGTGCTGCGCGCCCCGCTCTACCCGGACGCAGCGGATTCGCCGCAACTGACGCTGCTGCTGGACATCACCCATCACCAGCATTTTCTTACGCGCATGCAGCATCTGATCTGGCTGACCGTCGGCCTGTCGGCGCTGGCTACTGCCCTGCTCGGGGCTTGGGCGGCGCGCAGCGGTCTGCGCCCGTTGCGGCGGATGAGCGCGGTGGCCCGTGGGATTTCCGCGCAATCGCTGAATGCCCGACTGCCTGAAGAGAAGATGCCGCCAGAGCTTGCAGAAATGGCCTACAGCTTCAACGCCATGCTCGAACGCCTCGACGACTCGTTTCAGCGCCTCTCGGCATTCTCCGCCGACATCGCCCATGAGCTGCGCACACCGTTGTCGAATCTGCTGACCCACACCCAGGTCACCCTCACCCGCCCACGGGCACTGGAGGATTACCGCGAAGCACTGCACAGCAACCTCGAAGAACTGCAATGGATGGCGCAACTGGTCAACGACATGCTCTATCTGGCCAAGGCAGACCACGGCTTGCTGATGCCCAAGCGCGAACCGCTGGAACTGGCGGATGAAGCTGACATGTTGCTGGAGTTTTTTGCGCCATTGGCGGAAGACGCTGGCGTGAGTTTGAGTCGTGAAGGCGAGGCGCGTATCAAAGGTGATCGCGGCATGTTGCGCCGGGCCTTGTCGAACCTGCTGGACAACGCGCTGCGGTTTACCCCGGCCGAGGGTTATGTGCGCTTGAGCATCGTCGACGAGGAGGAGATCGTGCGCGTCTGCGTCGAAAACAGTGGCGAGGGGGTTTCAGCGCAATTACTGCCGCGTCTGTTTGACCGCTTCTATCGAGCGGATCCGGCGCGGCAGGAAGGTAGCAGTGAGCATGCGGGGTTGGGTCTGGCGATCACCCAGTCGATCGTGCGGGCACATGGCTGGACGATTCATTGCGAATCTGAAGCGGGTTGGACGCGGTTTGTAATCGAGTTGCCTCGGACCTGATCGTTCCCACGCTTTGCGTGGGAATGCAGCCCAGGACGCTCCGCGTCCCTTCAAGAGCCGAACGCAGAGCGTCCGTTGAGGCATTCCCACGCAGAGCGTGGGAACGAGCATGGAGTCGCTTACGAATATCTCAAGGCATGCGCCGGTTCGATCTTCGCCGCCCGCCACGCCGGATACACCGTCGCCAGAAAACTCAGAATGAATCCCGCCGAGCAGATCAACAGCACATCGCCGCCCTGCAGTTCCGAAGGCAGGTTGCTGACGAAATACACGTCCGAACTGAAGATATGCTGGCCGGTCACACGCTCGACCCAGCCGACCAGTTCGCTGACATTGAGCGCCGCAATCACGCCCAGCACGCCGCCAATGATGGTGCCGACAATACCGATCACCGTGCCCTGGACCATGAAGATCGCCATGATCTGCCGGGGCGTAGCGCCGATGGTGCGCAGGATGGCGATGTCGGCGCCCTTGTCGTTCACCACCATGATCAGCGTCGCGATGATGTTGAACGCCGCCACCGCGACGATCATCAGCAACAGCAGGCCGATCATGGTTTTTTCCATCTTCATCGCGCTGAACAGGCTGCCCTGGGTGTGGGTCCAGTCGTCAGCCTTGAAGTCAGCGCCGAGGCCACCGGCAATGTCCGCAGACACCTTCGGCGCAGCGTACAGATCCTTGACTGCCAGCCGCACGCTCTGCACCTGATTCGGCTGCCAGTGCTGCATGGTCGCGGCATCGGCGACGTGGATCAGGCCCATCGAGCCGTCCAGCTCGGCGCCGACCTTGAACACGCCCACCACATTCAGGCGCTGCATGCGCGGGGTGATACCGCCCGGCGCGGTGCTGACTTCCGGGACGATCAGAGTGATCTTGTCGCCGACATTGAGGCGGAAACGCCGCGCGGTGATTTCACCGATCACCACACCGAATTCACCCGGCTTCAAGGCATCCAGACGACCCTGGACGATGTGCTGGGCAACGATCGACACCTTGCCTTCCTGGGCCGGATCAACGCCACTGATCTGAATCGGCTGCATCGAACCCTTGTAGGAAAGCATGCCTTCCATCTCGGTGAACGGCACGGCGGCCGTCACTTCGGGATTTTTCATCGCGGCGGCGGCCACCGGCTGCCAGTCATCGATCGGCTTGACGCCGACGATGGTGGCGTGAGGGACCATGCCGAGGATGCGCGAGCTCATCTCGCGCTGGAAGCCATTCATCACCGACAGCACCACGATCATCGCCAGCACGCCGAGGGCGAGGCCGATCATCGAGGTCATCGAAATGAACGAAACAAAGCGATTGCGGCGCTTGGCGCGGGTATAGCGCGTGCCGATAAAGATCGATAACGGTCTGAACATTCGCTGGGGCACCGTATAGAAATAAAAGACCCGGCGCCGTTACGGGCGCCGGGTTTCAGCCAGTCAGATGGGAGTGAGGCAACCTTCCTGCAACTGCAGGACGCGGTCCATCTGGCGAGCCAGGTTCATGTCGTGCGTCACCACCAGAAACGCCGTGCGCATCGAAGTGCTCAGCTCCAGCATCAGATCCTGAATGCCTTCGGCGGTGTGCAGGTCGAGGTTGCCGGTCGGCTCATCGAGCATCACCAGCCCCGGGTTGTTGACCAGGGCACGGGCGATGGCCACGCGCTGACGCTCGCCGCCGGACAGTTCCGCCGGTTTGTGTTCCAGACGATGGCCGAGACCGACGCGCTCCAGCAATGCCGTGGCACGCTGACGCGCCTCAGGGATGGCGGTCTTGCCGATCAGCAGCGGCATGCAGACGTTTTCCAGCGCGGTGAATTCCGGCAGCAAATGGTGAAACTGATAAACGAAACCAAGCGCGCGATTGCGCAGCAGGCCACGCTTTTTCTCGCTCAACGCAGACAGTTCTTCACCGTCGAGCCAGACGCTGCCCTTGCTTGGCGTATCGAGACCGCCGAGCAGGTTGAGCAAGGTACTTTTGCCGGAACCGGATTTACCCACGATCGCCACACGCTCGCCTGGGTGCAACTCCAGTTGCAGGCCGGCCAGCACTTGTACCGACTCCGGACCCTCCTCGTAGGATTTGCCCAGATTACGGCAGCTCAGAATTGCTTGTTCACTCATGCCCGACTCACTCATAACGTAACGCCTCCGCCGGCTGGGTGCGCGCGGCACGCCAGGCGGGATACAGGGTGGCGAGGAAACTCAGGACCAACGCAGCGGCGCAGACCATGACGACGTCCTGGCTCTGTACCTGCGAAGGAAGATAATCAATGAAATACACGTCAGCATTAAGAAACTTGTGGCCGATCAGCCCTTCAAGCGCCGAAATGGCCGCACTGACATTCAGTGCCGCGAGGATCCCGACCACCGCGCCGATGGCCGTGCCGACCACGCCGATTACCGTGCCCTGAACCATGAACGTGCGCATGATCGTGCCCGGTGTCGCGCCGAGGGTGCGCAGAATGGCGATGTCGCCCTTCTTGTCGTTCACCACCATCACCAGCGTGGAAATGATGTTGAACGCGGCGACGGCGACGATCAGCAGCAACAGCAGCCCGATCATGGCTTTTTCCATGCGGATCGCTTGATACAGGTTGCCGTGGGTGCGCGTCCAGTCGCGGGCGTAGTAACGATCTTCGCCGAGCTGCTGGGCAATGTTCCACGCCTCGCGCGGCGCCTGGAACAGGTCGTCGAACTTCAGCCGCAGGCCCTGCACCTGATCGGCTTTCCAGCGGTGCATTTTCGCCAGATCCTGCAGATTGGTCACGCCGAGGTAGCCGTCGAGCTCACCGGCGCCGACATGGAAAATCCCGACCACGGTGAAGCGCTTCATGCGCGGGAACATGCCGGCCGGGGTCACACTGACCTCGGGAGCAACGAACGTAACCTTGTCGCCAATGCCGACGCCGAGCTTGGTCGCCGCCTTGTCGCCGATGACGATGCCGAAGCTGCCCGGTGTCAGGTCGTCGAGTTTGCCCTGCTTCATGAAGTTGTCGATGATCGACACATTGCGCTCGAGCGCAGGATCAATGGCATTGAGCAACACCTTGGAAACCTGACCGTTGTTGGTCAGCAGGCCCTGCATCTGGGTGAACGGCGCCACCGCCGTCACCTGCCGGTTCTGCTTGACCTTGTCGGCCAGGCTCTGCCAGTCATTGATCGGCTCGCCGGTCTCGAGAGTAGCGTGGGGCACCATGCCCAACACGCGGGTGCGCATCTCATGATCGAAGCCGTTCATCACCGAGAGCACGACGATCATCACGACCACGCCAAGGGCGAGCCCGATCATCGAAGTCAGGGAAATGAATGACACAAAATGATTGCGACGCTTTGCACGGGTATAACGCGTGCCGATAAATACGAAGAGAGGTCTGAACATGTCGGGGCTTGTTCGGAGGGAAAAGGAACGTCCTTGTGGCGGGGGTCGAAAACCAGCTTTACACTCAGACCACCGCCGCTACCATGGGTTCGCCATGTCGACATTAGATGAAGAAGATCGCCGCGAATACTACCGTATCGAGGACACGATCGCACTGGAAATTCGGCCCCTGTCCGCTCCCGAAGCCGCAGGCCAGGAAGTGTTGCAGGATGCATCCCCACTCTTCAACCTGCTCAGCGAACTGCACCTGAGCGAATTCGAGTCGCAGCACCTGTTGCGGCAGATCAGCGAGCGCGACCGCGCCATCGCCGCGTTTCTCAAATCGCAGAACAAACGCATTGACCTGCTCAGCCAGGTGATCGCCCTGACCGTGCTCGGCCACATCGGCGAGCCGCAGCCAGTGATCATCTCCGAGGGCGGGATCGACTTTCAGTACCCGACCCCGATTGCCACTGGCGCACACCTGTCGGTGAAACTGGTGCTGATGCCGCAGGCACTCGGCCTGCTGCTGCGTGCCCGGGTCACCCATTGCGATCCCAAGGGGGATGGGTATGACGTCGGCACCGAGTTCGAGCGTCCGACCGATGCCCAGCGCCAATTGCTCGCGCGCTACATCTTGCAAAAGCAGGCTCAGGAACGCCGTCTGGCCCGCGAACAGAACGAATCTGGCATTTAACTTAAGGAAGCACCGTGACCCTCATCTACGGCCACCGCGGCGCCAAGGGCGAAGCACCGGAAAACACCCTGAGCAGCTTTCAGGAATGCCTCAAGCACGGCGTGCGCCGCTGCGAACTGGATCTGCACCTGTCCAAGGACGGCGAGCTGATGGTCATCCATGACCCGACCCTCAAGCGCACCACCGACCGTCGCGGCAAAGTCGTCGAGCACACCGCTGCCGAGCTGGTCACCTACGACGCGCGCAAGGGCGGCCCGGGCTGGATCAAGCCGTGCCCGATTCCGACGCTGGAAGAGTTGTTCGAGCAATGTGATTTCGAGCACTGGCAGCTGGAAGTCAAAAGCGCATCACGCACCCGCGCGGCGACTACCGTGCTGGCGATTCGGGAAATGGCTCAGCGCCACGGCCTGCTCGACAAGGTGACGATCACTTCGAGTTCGCGGGAAGTCTTGAAGGCAGCGCTGGATCTGGTACCCGACGTATCCCGTGGCTTGGTGGCCGAATATGCCTGGCTCGATCCGCTGAAAGTCGCGGCGAGCTACGGCTGCGAGATTCTCGCCTTGAACTGGACGCTGTGTACGCCGGAACGCCTGCAGAAGGCGCAGCGTCAGGGCCTGCATGTGTCGGTGTGGACCGTCAACGAGCCTGCGCTGATGCGCAGACTCGCCGACTTCGGCGTTGACAGCCTGATTACAGACTTTCCCGGTTTGGCCACTGCCACCCTTGAGAATTGCTGAAATCGGTCTCCCCGGCCGGCTCAGGCCACCGGCCGGAGCCCGTCAAAAAAGCCGGTTGAGGCCGTCGTACGCCGCGACCCGATAGGCTTCGGCCATGGTCGGGTAGTTGAACGTGGTGTTGACGAAATACTTCAGCGTATTCAGCTCACCCGGCTGGTTCATGATCGCCTGACCGATGTGCACGATCTCCGACGCCTGATAACCGAAGCAGTGCACGCCGAGCACTTCCAGCGTTTCGCGGTGGAAGAGGATCTTCAGCATGCCCTGCGGCTCGCCGGCAATCTGCGCCCGAGCCATGCTCTTGAAGAAGGCCTTGCCGACTTCGTACGGCACTTTCGCCTGGGTCAGCTCCTGCTCGTTCTTGCCGATCGAGCTGATCTCCGGAATGGTGTAGATGCCGGTCGGCACGTCATTGACGAAGCGCCAGCTGCCATTGTCGACGATGCTGCCAGCGGCCGAACGACCCTGGTCGTGGGCGGCACTGGCCAGGCTTGGCCAGCCGATCACGTCACCGGCGCCGTAGATGTTTTCCACGCAGGTGCGGTAGTTCTGGTCAACTTCGATCTGGCCACGGCTGTTGACCTTGACCCCGATGTTTTCCAGACCCAGCGTGTCGGTGTTACCGGTACGGCCGTTGCACCAGAGCAAGGCGTCGGCCTTGATCTTCTTGCCGGATTTGAGATGCAGGATCACACCGTTGTCCACGCCTTCGACGCGGTCGTACTCTTCGTTGTGACGCACGGTGATGTTGTTGTTGCTGAAGTGGTAGCTCAACGCCTGGGAAATTTCCGAGTCGAGGAAGCTCAGCAACTGGCCACGGTTGTCGACCAGCTCGACCAGCACACCCAGACCACTGAAGATCGATGCGTATTCGCAACCGATCACACCAGCGCCGTAAACGATCAGTTTGCGCGGGGTGTGGCCGAGGCTGAGGATGGTGTCGCTATCGTAGATACGCGGGTGGTGGAAATCGATGTCCGCCGGGCGATACGGACGCGAACCGGTGGCGATGATGATGTGCTTGGCCACCAGTTTTTCCACCACACCGTTGCCGCAGACCACTTCGATGGTTTGCTCGTCGGCGAAGCTGCCGGTGCCGAAGAACACGTCGACGCGGTTACGGGCGTAGTAGCCGGTGCGCGATGCGACTTGTTTGGAAATGACTTTTTCGGCGCTTTTCAACACGTCCGGGAAGGAGAACCAGCGTGGCTCGCCGATCGCGCGGAACATCGGGTTGGTGTTGAACTGCATGATCTGCCGCACCGAGTGACGCAGTGCCTTGGACGGGATGGTGCCGAGGTGGGTGCAGTTGCCGCCGACCTGGCGACGGCTGTCGACCATCGCGACCTTGCGCCCCGCTTTGGCGGCGTTCATTGCCGCGCCTTCTCCCGCCGGGCCGGAACCCAGTACCACCACGTCGTAGTTGTAGACAGCCATGCGTACTCCTCAGAACAGGCCGCGGTGCCAGCAGCACCGGCGGCTAAATCACGCCGAACGGCGGCGCGAAGGAACAATTGGGGGCCAGTGAAGAACCCGGACACAGTCTATAGAAGCGTCAACGCCGCGCACATTAACCCTTGGTCGCGTCGTAGGCTACTTTTGCCTGCACTACAACGCCAGCTTTCGTCTTGTCTTCGGTCAGTTTTTTTCACCGACAAGCTGCGCAAATGCCTGACTGCTGCGGGTGACGAAACCTGTATCGGCACGCAGGACAAAGAATGCAGCAATGTCATGCTTTTGGGCATAGTCCCGCGCCCTTTCCGGCCCGAGAATCAGCAACAGCGTCGATAGTCCATCGGCCATCAACGCTGAAGGATGAATCACCGTGACTGACGCCAGATCATGTAGGACCGGTCGCCCGCTGCGTGCATCGAAGGTGTGGGAATAACGCCGACCGTCCTGCAGAAAATAATGGCGGTAGTCACCGGAGGTGGACACGCCGTAGCCATCGACATCGATAATCCGCTCGGCCACTTGCTGGTCATCGCGAGGCTCTTCGAGAGCGATGCGCCACGCTGAACCATCCGGCTTCTTGCCCCGGGCTTTGAGTTCGCCCGTGGCTTCGACCAGATAATTGTCGATGCCCATGCCCTGCAATCTGGCGGCGATGGCATCCACGGCGTAACCGGCGGCAATACTGTTGAAGTCGACTTCGACGGCGGCGTCCTTGCACAACTGCTCGCCGTCGATGCGCAGATGCTGATGACCGACTCGCTGCATGACCTCGGCCACAGCGGCCGCATCAGGGATCTTTTCTTCGCGTCCTTGCGGGCCGAATCCCCAGAGGTCCAGCAGCGGTTCCACGGTCAGGTCGTAGGAGCCTTCGCTTTGCGTTGAAAGCTGTTCGCCGATGCGGACCAATTCGAGCACCGCTGCCGGCATGGCTTGGCAGCTATCGGCGGGCAAGGCGTTGAAACGTTCGATGGCGGAGTCACTTCGGTAAGTCGACAGCTGTTGATCGACTTCACCGAGGATGGCCTGCACTTCGCCGCGCACCCGCGCAGGATCGGCGCCCCCGGCGTGGCGCACGTACTTGACCGACCAGGTGCTGCCCATGGTCGAACCGCCAACCTGTTCCAGGGAATCGCCGGTGCCGCAGCCGCCGATTGCCACCGCCAACACCACAGGCCCCCACCAGCGTCCAGTTAACAATTCTTCATCTCCCCGCAAAACCACGGCGGCCATTATGAACTACAAGCGCCCGCTCGCTTCCCCATGGCTGCAACGCCTTTATACAAAATTGAACAGTGAGTACCTCCCATGTCCTCCACCACGGGCAAAGGCAAAGCGATCTTTCGCGTTGTCAGCGGCAACTTCCTCGAAATGTTCGACTTCATGGTCTACGGCTTCTATGCCACGGCCATCGCCAAAACCTTCTTCCCCACCGACAGCGCCTTCGCTTCGCTGATGCTGTCGCTGGCGACCTTCGGCGCCGGCTTCCTGATGCGCCCGCTGGGGGCAATTTTCCTCGGCGCCTATATCGACCGTCACGGACGGCGCAAAGGGCTGATCATCACTTTGGCGATGATGGCCGCCGGTACGGTGCTGATTGCCTGCGTGCCCGGTTACGCGACGCTCGGCGTCGCCGCACCGCTACTGGTGTTGTTCGGCCGCCTGCTGCAAGGCTTCTCGGCGGGCGTGGAATTGGGCGGCGTGTCGGTGTATCTGGCGGAAATTTCTACGCCGGGGCGTAAAGGCTTTTTCGTCAGTTGGCAGTCCGCCAGCCAACAGGCAGCCGTGGTGTTCGCTGGCTTGCTCGGCGTTGCTCTGAATCACTGGCTGAGTCCGGAGCAAATGGGCGAATGGGGCTGGCGCGTGCCGTTTCTGATTGGCTGCATGATCGTGCCGGTGATTTTCTTCATCCGTCGCTCGCTGGAAGAAACTCCGGAATTCCAAGCGCGCACCCACCGCCCTACCCTCGGCGAGATCGTCCGCTCGATCGGGCAGAACTTCGGCATCGTCATTGCCGGCATGGCGCTGGTGGTGATGACCACGGTTTCGTTCTACCTGATCACTGCGTACACGCCGACGTTCGGCAAGGCCGAGTTGCATCTGTCGGACCTCGACGCCTTGCTGGTGACGGTGTGCATCGGCTTGTCGAATTTCTTCTGGCTACCGGTGATGGGCGCGGTATCCGACAAGATCGGCCGAAAACTCTTACTGCTGGCAGCGACGATTCTGGCGATCCTCACGGCGTATCCGGCGCTGTCGTGGCTGGTGGCGAACCCCAGCTTCAGCCATTTGCTGATTGTCGAACTGTGGCTGTCGTTCCTTTATGGCTCGTACAACGGCGCGATGGTGGTGGCGCTGACCGAGATCATGCCGGTGGAAGTGCGCACGACCGGTTTCTCGCTGGCGTACAGCCTGGCGACGGCGACGTTCGGCGGCTTTACCCCGGCGGCGTGTACCTACCTGATTCATGTGCTGGACAACAAGGCAGCACCGGGGATCTGGCTCAGTGGCGCGGCGGTGTTGGGGTTGATTGCGACGTTGGTATTGTTCCGTGGCAACCGGCATGAGTTGCGCACGGCGCAGGCTTCGGTAGCCAGCGGCGCCTGACAGAATGCTTTCGCGAGCAGGCTCGCTCCCACAGAAGATTGTGAACGACACTGATCCAGTGTGGGAGCGAGCCTGCTCGCGAAGAGGCCGGCAAGGACACAGAAGATCCAACAGGCCCACAAACAAAAACGCCCCGACAAAATGCCGGGGCGTTTTCATTCAAGCCTGAGGCTTAGCGCGGGAACGCTGGCGGATTCACATCAGCCATGTCTTCCATTACGCGAACTACCTGGCAGCTGTAGCCGAACTCGTTGTCGTACCAAACGTACAGAACGACGCGGTTGTCCTGCACGATGGTCGCTTCAGCGTCGACCACACCAGCGTGACGCGAGCCAACGAAGTCGGTCGACACCACTTCCTGCGAATTGACGAAGTCGATCTGCTTGTGCAGCTCAGAGTGCAGCGCCATGTAGCGCAGGTACTCGTTCATCTCTTCACGGGTGGCGGCTTTCTCAAGGTTGAGGTTGAGAATGGCCATCGACACGTTCGGCGTCGGAACGCGGATCGCGTTACCGGTCAGCTTGCCGGCCAGCTCAGGCAGAGCCTTGGCAGCAGCGGTGGCGGCGCCGGTCTCGGTGATCACCATGTTCAGCGCGGCGCTACGACCACGGCGATCGCCCTTGTGGAAGTTGTCGATCAGGTTCTGGTCGTTGGTGTACGAGTGAACGGTTTCGACGTGACCGTTGATGATGCCGAACTTGTCGTTGACCGCTTTGAGCACCGGCACGATGGCGTTGGTGGTGCAGGACGCAGCCGAGACGATCTTGTCGTCAGCGGTGATTTCACCGTGGTTGATGCCGTGAACGATGTTCTTCAGCTTGCCCTTGCCAGGCGCGGTCAGAACAACGCGGTCGATGCCCGGGCAGGCCAGGTGCTGACCCAGGCCATCGGCGTCACGCCATACACCGGTGTTGTCCACCAGCAGCGCGTCTTTGATGCCGTACTGGGTGTAATCCACCTCGGTCGGGTTCTTCGCGTAGATCACCTGGATCAGGTTACCGTTGGCGGTGATGGTGTTGTTTTCTTCGTCGATGGTAATGGTGCCGTTGAACGAACCGTGTACCGAATCGCGACGCAGCAGGCTGGCGCGTTTGGTCAGGTCGTTCTCGGCGCCTTTGCGCACGACGATGGCGCGCAGACGCAGGCCGTCGCCACCACCGGTTTTCTCGATCAGGATGCGCGCCAGCAGACGGCCGATACGACCGAAGCCGTAAAGAACAACGTCGGTGCCTTTGCGGGCCGAAGCGTTCTGCTGGCCAACCACGTCAGCCATCTCTTCACGCACGAACTGCTCGGCGCTGCGGCCGTTGCCTTCATTGCGGAATTTGAACGCCAGCTTGCCCAGATCCACCGACGCCGCGCCGAGCTTGAGCTCGCTCATGGCCTTGAGCAGTGGGAATGTTTCGTGGACGGAGAGTTCGCTGTCGTCCGAAGAACGGTGGCGAGCAAAGCGGTGAGCTTTGAGAATCGCGATGACAGACTGGTTGATCAGGCTGCGGCCATAGATCGAGCTAACCACGTTGTTATTGCGGTAGAGCTGACCGATAAGCGGGATCATCGCTTCTGCGAGTGCTTCACGGTCGATCCATTCACCAAGACACTGGTCGGGCTTCTGAGTCACGGTAACCTTCCACATGTAGGGGCAGAAAAAAGGGGCTACATTATGCCGCCGACAAGCCCTTTCAGCAATGCGCGCTTGTCGCGCAATCGGTAACAAATTCCCGTTCAAAAAATTTACGCCTTTCTCCAGCCCAGTAAAACCGGGGCTTTCAGCGCAGTCAATTTTTCGACGACTGTTAGACGATGTCTGTAACCCTCCGTAACACCACCCGGTTTCGGCACTACATAACCATGAAAAAAGTGCTCGTTTTTATGGTTACCACTACATTTCGTCCAAACCATGAAGATAGACGCAGTCTGCAACTGACAGGCGGCACCGGAGGCCGCTACAATTACCGACTTTGTCGCAACGCCTGGAGCTCAACCTTCCGTGCCTGTTCTGCGTCTACCGCTACTCCCTGCCGAAGCAGGTAAACAGCACTGGGGCAATCTGCCCGGTGCCGCCCTCAGCCTGGCGATTGCCGAGGCTGCCAGCGCTGCCAAGCGCTTTACCCTGCTGCTGACCGCCGACAGCCAAAGCGCCGAACGGCTGGAACAGGAGCTGAGTTTCTTCGCCCCGGATTTGCCCGTACTGCATTTCCCCGACTGGGAAACCCTGCCCTACGACCTGTTCTCGCCGCACCAGGACATCATCTCCCAGCGCATCGCCAGCCTGTATCGCCTGCCGGAACTGGCCCACGGCGTGCTGGTGGTTCCGATCACCACCGCTTTGCATCGCTTGGCGCCGACCAAATTCCTCCTCGGCAGCAGCCTGGTGCTGGACATCGGCCAGAAGCTCGACGTCGAACAGATGCGCGCGCGGCTCGAAGCCAGCGGCTATCGCTATGTCGACACGGTGTACGAGCACGGCGAGTTCACCGTACGCGGCGCGCTGATCGACCTGTTCCCCATGGGCAGCAAACTACCGTATCGCATCGACCTGTTCGACGACGAAATCGAAACCCTGCGCACCTTCGATCCGGAAACCCAGCGTTCGATCGACAAGGTCGAGTCGGTCAAGCTGCTGCCGGCCCGCGAGTTTCCATTGCAGAAAGACGCAGTCACCCGCTTCAAGGCGCGTTTCCGTGAGCGCTTTGACGTCGATTTTCGCCGCTGCCCGATCTTTCAGGATTTGAGCAGCGGTATCACCCCGGCCGGCATCGAGTACTACCTGCCGCTGTTCTTCGACGAAACTTCGACGCTGTTCGATTACCTGCCTCAGGACACACAAGTGTTTTCGCTGCCGGGCATCGAGCAAGCGGCGGAAAACTTCTGGAACGACGTGCGCAATCGTTACGAAGAACGCCGCGTCGATCCTTCGCGTCCTTTATTGCCACCGGCCGAACTGTTCCTGCCGGTGGAAGATTGCTTCGCGCGCCTGAAGAATTGGCCGCGAGTCGTCGCCAGTCAGCAAGACGTTGAAAGCGGCGTCGGCCGTGAGCGCTTCCCGGCCCATGCGCTGCCGGACCTGGCCATCGAAGCCAAGGCCACGCAACCGCTGGCGGCGCTGGCCGGCTTCCTCGAAGAATTCCCCGGTCGCGTGCTGTTCACCGCCGAATCGGCGGGTCGTCGCGAAGTCCTGCTGGAACTGTTGGAACGCCTGAAGTTGCGGCCTAAAACCGTCGACAGCTGGCCAGACTTCGTTGCCAGCAAGGATCGTCTGGCGATCACCATTGCCCCGCTCGACGAAGGTCTGCTGCTCGACGACCCGGCGCTGGCACTGGTGGCGGAAAGCCCGCTGTTCGGCCAACGGGTCATGCAACGTCGCCGCCGCGAGAAGCGCAGCGACGTCAGCAACGATGCGGTAATCAAGAACCTCACCGAACTGCGTGAAGGCGCGCCGGTGGTGCATATCGATCACGGCGTCGGGCGTTATCTGGGCCTGACGATTCTGGAAATCGACAATCAGGCCGCCGAATTCCTCACCCTCGAATACGCCGAGAACGCCAAGCTCTACGTGCCGGTAGCCAACCTGCACCTGATCGCACGTTACACCGGCAGCGACGACTCGCTCGCGCCGCTGCACCGCCTCGGTTCGGAAACCTGGCAGAAAGCCAAGCGCAAAGCCGCCGAGCAGGTGCGTGACGTCGCCGCCGAATTGCTCGACATTTACGCCCGTCGTGCCGCCCGTGAAGGTTACGCCTTCGCCGACCCGAAGGCCGATTACGCCACCTTCAGCGCCGGTTTCCCGTTCGAAGAAACACCCGATCAGCAAGCGACCATCGAGGCGGTACGCGAAGACATGCTCGCGCCGAAACCGATGGACCGGCTGGTCTGCGGCGACGTTGGCTTCGGCAAGACCGAAGTGGCCATGCGCGCCGCGTTCATCGCCGTGCACGGCGGTCGTCAGGTGGCGATTCTGGTGCCGACCACCCTGCTCGCCCAGCAGCACTACAACAGTTTCCGCGACCGCTTCGCCGACTGGCCGGTGACGGTCGAAGTGATGAGTCGATTCAAATCGGCCAAGGAAGTCAACGCGGCGATCGCCGATCTTGCGGAAGGCAAGATCGACATTGTCATCGGCACGCACAAGCTGCTGTCCGACGACGTGAAGATCAAAAACCTCGGGCTGGTGATCATCGACGAAGAACACCGTTTTGGCGTACGCCAGAAAGAACAGCTCAAGGCCCTGCGCAGCGAAGTCGACATCCTCACCCTGACTGCGACGCCGATTCCGCGCACGCTGAACATGGCGGTGTCGGGCATGCGCGATCTGTCGATCATCGCCACGCCGCCAGCGCGTCGCCTGTCGGTGCGCACCTTCGTCATGGAACAGAACAAGAGCACGGTCAAAGAGGCCCTGCTGCGTGAACTGCTGCGTGGCGGTCAGGTTTACTACCTGCACAACGATGTGAAGACCATCGAAAAATGCGCCGCCGACCTCGCCGAACTGGTGCCGGAAGCGCGCATCGGTATCGGCCACGGGCAGATGCGCGAACGTGAACTCGAACAGGTGATGAGCGACTTCTACCACAAGCGCTTCAACGTGCTGATCGCCTCGACCATCATCGAGACCGGCATCGACGTGCCGAGCGCCAACACCATCATCATCGAACGCGCCGACAAGTTCGGTCTGGCCCAGTTGCACCAGTTGCGTGGTCGTGTCGGCCGCAGTCACCACCAGGCTTACGCCTACCTGCTGACGCCGCCGCGCCAGCAGATCACTTCCGACGCGGAAAAGCGTCTGGAAGCGATCGCCAATACCCAGGACCTCGGCGCCGGTTTCGTCCTGGCGACCAACGACCTGGAAATCCGTGGCGCCGGCGAACTGCTCGGCGATGGTCAGAGCGGGCAGATTCAGGCCGTCGGTTTCACCCTGTACATGGAAATGCTCGAGCGCGCAGTGAAGTCGATCCGCAAGGGCGAGCAGCCGAACCTCGATCAACCGCTGGGCGGCGGCCCGGAAGTCAATCTGCGGGTGCCGGCGCTGATTCCGGAAGATTACCTGCCGGATGTGCATGCGCGGCTGATTCTGTATAAACGCATCGCCTCGGCCACCGACGAGGAAGGCCTCAAGGATCTGCAGGTGGAGATGATCGACCGCTTCGGTCTGTTGCCGGAGCCGACCAAGAACCTGGTGCGGATCACCGCGCTGAAATTGCAGGCGGAAAAGCTCGGCATCAAGAAAGTCGACGGCGGGCCGCAAGGCGGGCGCATCGAGTTCGAAGCGCAGACGCCGGTTGACCCGATGACCCTGATCAAGCTGATCCAGACGCAGCCCAAGCGCTACAAGTTCGAAGGCGCGACGATGTTTAAATTCCAGGTGCCGATGGAGCGCCCGGAAGAACGTTTCAATACTGTCGAGGCGCTGTTTGAGCGTCTCATCCCGAAATCCGCTTGAAGGACGCCCGATGCGCCTGTTCCGCTCTCTGACTTTGTTGCTTGCACTTGCAGCACCGACGGCGTTTGCCGATGACACGTATCAGGTCGAAATGATCCTGGTGCGCCAGAATGCCGTCCCGGCCATCGTCAGCCGCGCCGCCCCGGAAGACTGGGCCGCAGGCGCCCAGCGTCTGGGCAGCGACAGCCAGCGCACCCCGGCGCTGAATGATGTAGTGAACAAACTCACCGCCAGCGGCGAGTACACCGTGTTGATGCACAAAGCCTGGCAGCAGAACCTCGGCGAAGCGCCGGCGAAAGTCGCAGTGAGCGAAGGTCAGGAACAGTTCGGCCAGTTCCCCATCGAGGGCACGCTGGAAATGAAACTCGGCCGCTTCACCGACGTGACCGCCGATTTCTGGGTCAATCAGATCGACGCCAATGGCTTGGTCACCGCCAGTGAGCGCCTGCGTCAGGACAGCCACACCAAGAACGGCCAGCTCAATTACCTCGACAACGGTCATCTGGCCCTGCTGATCAAGATCACTTCCCTGACCGCGCCAGCGCCTCGCGAAGCGCCTGAAGTCGTGCCGGACTGATCGAAGTCCTTATGCCGCCGCCCCTGAGCAAACCGCTGGCCCCGTCGTGGGTCAGCCGATTCAAAGAACAGAGTCTGGAGCGCGGCCGCCGCTACGCTTTGGAGAATCGGGTGCGCATCGCCCAGGTCGGCGATGCGACTATCACCGCCAGTTGCGAAGGCTCCGGCGGCAGTGTCTACCGGCAGACCATCCATCTGCGCGAGTCAGCCAAAGCGACGCTGTTGCTGGTCGACGCCACCTGCACCTGTCCGGTGCGCAGCAACTGCAAACACTGCGCGGCGGTGCTGCTGAAAATCCAGGAAACCCTCGACTACCCCGCCGCCGCGAAAGATGCCGAACTGCTGGAAAAACTCCAGGCCGTGCTGGAAAACCGCAGCCCGAAAGCGCCACCGCAAGTGCCGGTGGACAACGTGCAGCCGGTGCCGCGCCTGTGGCTGGCGAGCGTCGAGTTCAGCGCCTTCGAGCCGCGCAACGGCAAGATGCAGCGCTACATTCAGCATCGTGCGGCGCTGTCGTTCAGCTATCTGGACGAATACGTCAGCGGGCAAAAACACAGCGATATCCTGATCCGTCAGGAAGCCCAGACCCTACGGATAAAACGTCATCCGGACGTCGAACAGTCCTACCGCGAACAGTTGCGCATCCTCGGTTTCCGCATCGCCACCCGGCAGAGCAAAGCGCTGCCGGAAAGCGCCGGCGAACTCTACGAGATGGTCAACGACAGCGCCTGGCTGACCTTCACGCTCAATGACTTGCCGAAGTTGCGCAGCCAGGGCTGGGAGTTGCAGATCGATGAGGAATTCGGTTTCGACCTGACCGCCGTCGACGACTGGTACGCCACCGTCGAACAGGCGCCGGAGCGCGACTGGTTTGATCTGGAGCTGGGCATCATCGTCAACGGCGAGCGCCTGAGCCTGCTGCCGATCCTGCTGAATCTGATGCGCTCGCACACCGAGATCCTCAACCCGGAACGCCTCGCCCGGCGTCGCGATGACGAGCTGATTCTGGTCAACATTCCGCAACGCACCAGCGAGCATGGGCCGTTGCAAGTGGCGCTGCCGCTCGGTCGCTTGAAGCCGGTATTGATGACGCTGGGCGAGTTTTATTTGCAGGAGCCGGGCGAAACCACCCTGCGCCTGAGCAAGGCTGACGCCACCCGGCTCAATTCGCTGGAAGGCCTGCCGCTGTTGTGGGAAGGCGGCGAGCAGATGCGCACCTTCGCCCAGCGCCTGCGCGACATCCGCGATTTCAGCGCCCAAGCGCCGCAAGGCTTGAACGCAACGCTGCGCCCGTATCAGCTTGAAGGCTTGAGCTGGATGCAATCGCTGCGACAACTCGAAGTCGGCGGCATTCTCGCGGACGACATGGGCCTGGGCAAAACCCTACAGACCCTGGCGCATATTCTCAGCGAGAAGAACGCCGGACGCCTCGATCGTCCGTGCATGGTGGTGATGCCGACCAGCCTGATTCCGAACTGGCTCGATGAGGCGGCGCACTTCACTCCGCAGCTGAAAGTGCTCGCCCTGTATGGCGCCACGCGCAAGAAACACTTCGACAATCTGGCCGACTTCGACCTGATCCTCACCACTTACGCCCTGTTGCCCAAGGACCTCGAGCGCCTGGCCAAACAGCCGCTGCACGTGCTGGTGCTGGACGAAGCGCAATACATCAAGAACCCCAACAGCAAAGCCGCGCAGGCCGCCCGCGAGCTGAACGCGCGCCAGCGCCTGTGCCTCAGCGGCACGCCGCTGGAAAACCACTTGGGCGAGCTGTGGTCGCTGTTCCACTTCCTGTTGCCGGGCTGGCTTGGCGACGTGAAAAGCTTCAATGCCGATTACCGTGTGCCGATCGAAAAGCGCGGCAGTGAAGTCAGACTGCAACACCTCAACGGTCGGATAAAACCGTTTCTGCTGCGCCGCACCAAAGAGCAGGTCGCCACCGAGCTGCCGCCGAAAACCGAGATCATCCATTGGGTCGAACTCAACGAAGCGCAGCGCGACGTGTACGAAACCATGCGCCTGGCGATGGACAAGAAAGTCCGTGACGAGATCACTCGCAAAGGCGTGGCACGCAGCCAGATCATCATTCTCGAAGCATTGCTCAAGCTGCGCCAGGTCTGCTGCGATCTGCGCCTGGTCAACGACGCCACCCTGCCCGCACGCGGCAGCACCTCGGGCAAACTCGACAGCCTGATGGAAATGCTTGAGGAACTGTTCGAAGAAGGCCGGCGGATTCTGCTGTTCTCGCAATTCACTTCGATGCTGACATTGATCGAAGAGGAATTGAAAAAACGCAAGATCGCTTACGCCCTTCTCACTGGCCAGACCCGTGACCGGCGCACACCGGTGAAGGAATTCCAGAGCGGTACGCGTCAGATCTTCCTGATCAGCCTGAAGGCCGGTGGCGTCGGTTTGAACCTCACCGAAGCCGATACGGTGATTCACTACGACCCGTGGTGGAACCCGGCAACCGAGAATCAGGCGACGGACCGGGCCTATCGAATCGGCCAAGAGAAACCGGTGTTCGTCTACAAGATGATTGCCCGGGGCACGGTGGAAGAGAAGATTCAGCACCTGCAGAAGGAAAAGTCCGACCTGGCAGCGGGCGTGCTCGATGGGCGCAAGGCCGGGGACTGGAAATTGCAGAGCGATGATATTGAAGCGCTGTTTGCGCCGTTGCCGGACAAGATCGACAAGCGCTGAAAGCGGCGTTGCTGGTTAGATAGCTTTTCGCGAGCAGGCTCGCTCCCACACGATCCAGATTCACTGAAGATCAAATGTGGGAGCGAGCCTGCTCGCGAATGGCCACACCGCGATTCAAACCCTTCAACCTCTGGAAACCGGCAACGGCGCAAACAACGCCTCGATATCACTCTGTTCCAGTTTGAATCCGCCCGTCGTGCCACCCTCAAGCACCGCCCCGGCCAGCGCCGCTTTCTCCTGCTGCAACGCCTGGATCTTCTCTTCGACGGTGCCTTTGGCAATCAACTTGTAGACGAACACCGGATTGTTCTGCCCGATCCGGTACGCCCGATCAGTCGCCTGATTCTCCACCGCCGGGTTCCACCACGGGTCGAAGTGAATCACCGTGTCCGCCGCCGTCAGGTTCAGACCGGTACCGCCGGCCTTGAGGCTGATCAGGAACAACGGCACCTTGCCGCTCTGAAAATCCTTCACCGGCGTGCGCCGATCGGTGGTGTCGCCGGTCAGCAACGAGTAGGCAAGACCGCGTTGCTGCAACTCCTCCTCGATCAGCGCCAGCATCGAGGTGAACTGCGAGAACAGCAGAATGCGCCGACCTTCGCCGAGCAGTTCTTCGAGCATCTCCATCAGGCTGATCAGCTTGCCGCTGACTGCGCGCCACGCCACTGCGGGCGATTTCGTCGCGGACCTTTTTGTCCATCGCCACACGCACCGTCTCATAGACGTCGCGCTGACCATCGCTGAGTTCGACCCAGTGGATGATCTCGGTTTTCGGCGGCAACTCGGTGGCGACCTGATCCTTCTTGCGCCGCAGCAAAAACGGCTTGATGCGCGCGGTCAGGTGCTGCATGCGCTGCACATTGCCGTGCTTTTCGATCGGCGTGCGGTAATCGCGGTTGAAGGATTTGCTGTCGCCGAGCCAGCCGGGCATGAGGAAATGGAACTGCGACCACAGCTCACCGAGGTGGTTTTCCAGCGGCGTACCGCTCAGACACAAGCGCTGACGGGCCTGCAAGTCACGGGCGGCCTGGGCGGCTTTGCTCAGCGGGTTCTTGATGTTCTGCGCCTCGTCGAGAATCAGCACGCTCCACGACTGCGGCTGCAAGATTTCCAGATCCCTGGGCAGCAATGCGTAAGTGGTCAGCACCAAGTCGTATTCGCCCAGATTGGCAAAGTCCTTTTGCCGCCCGGTGCCGTGCAGCGCCAGGACTTTCAACTGCGGCGTGAAGCGCTCGGCTTCGTCGAGCCAGTTGGGAATCAGGCTGGTCGGCATCACCGCCAGTGCCGGACAGTCCAGACGCCCGGCGTGTTTCTCCGTGAGCAGATGCGCAAGGGTCTGCAAAGTTTTGCCCAAGCCCATGTCATCGCCCAGAATGCCGCCGACCTCCAGCTCGCGCAGGGTCTGCATCCAGTTCAGGCCTTCGAGCTGATACGGACGCAGCTGCGCGTTGAGGCCGTCCGGCGCAGCAACCTGGGCGTGACTGGAATTCTGCAGACGCTTGGCAAAAGTGCGCAGACGTTCTCCGCCCTGCCAATCCAGCGGCACGCCATCGAGCATACTCAGGCGCGCGGCGTCCGGAGCGGTCAAGCGCAGCGCATCACCCTGATGGCCGCCCAGGTACAGCTCGCCCAGCGTCGCCATCAGCGGTTTGACCCGACTCAGCGGCAACGCGACTTTGGCGCCCGCCGGCTCGCCAAAACCGCTGGGCTTGAGCTCGATCAGGAGTTTTTCATCATCGCTGCGCTGCGCCAGATTGACCGGGTCGAGCAAGCGCGGCTGGGTTCGCAACAGGTGCAGAAGGATCGGCAGCAAGCTGTAACGTTCGCCGTTGACGACGATACCCAACTGCAGATCAAACCACTGATGCGTGGCCTCTTCTTCGACCTCGGCGTACCACTGTTCAACCGGTTGTACATCGAAATGGAAACCGGGACTGATCTCGATTTTCCAATCTGCGGCGCGCAGTGTGGCCAGCCCTTCGTGCATGAACCCGAGCCAGGCGGAATCATCCGGCAAGGTAAACATCTCGCCGGGACGATCCATGGCGCTCTTGCGCGTGGCTTTCTTGAAGCCATGTTTTTGCAGGTTCTGGCGCAGCTTCTTTTCCAGCGCCGGTTGACGCTGAATGCGCTGGGTTTCGCTGCCGTTGAGGATCATCACCTCCGGGTTGCGATCCACCGCCGGATGACCGTTGTAGGTAAACAGCAGAGCGGCGCGGTGCTCCAGCACATATTCCCAGCGCGAGCGTTCTCGGCCGCTGACCAGGGTCAGTTGCGGCTGCGGCAGCACGTCATCGATGATCCGTTCGGTGAGTTTGTGCGGTGGCGCAATTTGGGTCGCCGCGCTCATGCGATGGCTGAACTGCATGGCCTGACGCGCCGGAATATCTGGCGCCTGGGTCAAATGACAGGCGAGTTTTTCTTCCAGCTCAGTGAACAGCGGGCCAACCTGGCGCTGCTCGCGATCAAGATAATAAAGCGGCTCCAGCGCCAGCACGGTTTCCTGCGCGGCTTCGGCACTGCTCCATTGCGCGCGGAATCCGCCATCGGCCTGCTCAGCCCAAGAGAACTGACCCACGCGTTTCGCCCCCGGTGTCAGCGCTCGCAGGTCTTCGAAGTCGAGGAACAGCCGCGAGGTGCGCAGGAGCATTTCCAGCAGTTCGGCGCCACTGCTGCCTTCCAGCGGATAGCCGCTGTAATAGGCGTGATGGGAATGCATGGCGACCAACAGCCGGGCGATGCGCAGATCCAGCTCGGACAGGTAGCCGGGCTGGCGCATGAGCATTTCCGCGAGCGAGTACATCGGTTTGACCTCGCGTAACTCGCCGCTCTTGAGCTGGTAGACCTTGAAAATATCCAGCAGCCACTTGCCGTTCGCAGACGTCGGTTTGAGCTTGTAAAACAGACGCGCACCTGCGGTTTGCGCACTTTCTTCAGCGGGCTTGGCCGGCACGGGAATTGTCGAAAGCCAATGCTCCAGCGCTCGTCCCAACGGGATCTGTGCATCATTGTCAGACGCATCCTCACCCGTGCCCAGCAGGTGATAGATCACCGCCGCGCTGTGCTTGCAGTCCAGTGCAACCGGACAGCTGCACAGGCATCGCAGGCTAACCGATCCCAACCGATCTTCTGACAGGTAAATGGTTTGCTCATACGCCTGAAGTTGCGATCCGACGCAGAACGCCTCTATCTTCCTGTCATCGATCTCGAGGATCTCGACCCGGTCATCGGCGGCATAAGCCCGGGCCTTGGCCAACGCCTTGCTACTGAATGCGTGGGTCCATGTCAGCCCTTTAAGCCGCTCGATGAAAATGCTCATGGACAGTCCTTAGCTGGCCAGCACCCGGGCCAACGTTGATTTCACCTTGCCCATGCCGTCGTGCAGGGCCTGCTCGATTTCAGCCATGGTGATGACTTCGGTGGTTTTGCCGGCTGCCGGATTCACCACCAGCGCCAGACAGGCGTAATCCAGATCCAGCTCACGCGCCAGCGCTGCTTCCGGCATGCCGGTCATGCCGACGATGTCGCAGCCGTCACGTTCCAGTCGCACGATCTCGGCGACCGTTTCCAGACGCGGACCCTGAGTGCAGGCGTACACGCCTTGATCGCTGTATTCGCAGCCTTCGGCGGCGACTGCTGCAATCAATTGCTGACGCAACGGCTCGCTGTAGGGAAAGCTGAAATCGATGTGGGTGACGTGTTCCAGATCATCGGCGAAATAGGTGTGCTCGCGCCCACTGGTGTAGTCGACGATCTGGTGCGGCACGCAGAAATGCCCGGTGCCCATGGCCGGATGAATCCCGCCCACCGCATTGACGGCGATGATCGCTTCGGCACCGGCCTGCTTCAACGCCCAGAGGTTGGCGCGGTAGTTGACCTTGTGCGGCGGGAAACGATGCGGGTGACCGTGACGGGCGAGGAACAGCACTTCCTTGCCGGCGTATTCACCAATCTGCACCTCGGCCGAAGGCGCGCCGTACGGGGTGTCGACTGCCAGCGACTGGCGAATGATCAGGCCTTCGAGCTGAGTCAGGCCAGTGCCACCGATGATTGCGTAAACGGTCATAACGAAAAAATCCTTACTCGATCAGTTGAGCGTCTTTGAGCGCGCCGAGGGCGGTGAGCCAACGCGGGTCCTGACGATAATCGGTGCTGGCGAAGGCCTGCCCGCGCATCTTCGCGATGCGTGCCGAAGGCTTGACCTTCATACGCTGCGCCGCGCTGAGCGCCAGCTCGGCTGCCGCACGGTCGTTGCATACCAGACCCATGTCGCAACCGGCACTCAGCGCGGCTTCGATGCGGCTGGCAGCGTCGCCGACCACGTGGGCGCCGGCCATCGACAGATCATCGCTGAAGATCACGCCATCGAACTGCAATTCGCCGCGCAGGATCTCCTGCAGCCAGCGTCGGGAGAAACCGGCGGGCTGCAAGTCGACTTGCGGATAAATGACGTGGGCCGGCATGACGGCGGCCAACTGCTTGCTCAAACGGGCGAAGGGCACCAGATCATTGGCGCGGATTTCGTCGAGACTGCGCTCGTCGTTTGGAATCGCCACGTGGGAGTCTGCTTCGGCCCAGCCGTGGCCCGGGAAATGTTTGCCAGTGGCGGCCATGCCGGCGCTGTTCATGCCGCGAATGAATGCACCAGCGAGCAAGGCTGCGCGCTCGGGATCGCCTTCGAAGGAACGGGTACCGACCACAGCGCTGCGCTGATAGTCCAGGTCCAATACAGGGGCGAAACTCAGATCGAGCCCGACCGCCAGCACTTCGGTGGCCATAATCCAGCCGCATTGCTCGGCGAGATACTCTGCATTCGGGTTATCGGCGATGGCGCGCATCGCTGGCAGACGGACGAAACCCTGACGCAGACGCTGCACGCGCCCGCCCTCTTGATCCACCGCCAGCAGCAGATCCGGGCGAATCGCGCGGATCGCGGCGCTCAGTTCGCGTACCTGGCGTGGATGCTCGATGTTGCGGGCGAAAATGATCAGGCCGCCCACTTCGGGCTGACGCAACAATTGGCGATCTTCGGCCGTCAGCCAGGTACCGGCGACGTCCACCATCAACGAGCCTTGCAGGCCAGCAGTCATAGAGATTCCTTGAAAACGAAAAACCCGATCTGCGCGCAATCGCTACCGTGGGCAATGCCCGGACGGTCAGCAGAATTCATGCAGATCGGGTTCAGTACGAGAGTCGGCATGGCCGGCTAGCTTAGCGGATACCAGCTGCCGCGCCCACCCGTGCGCGGTCAAACCTTGGCGGCGACCGGCATGGATTTGCTGCGCGGACGCAATTGCGCGCTGGCCATGGCTGTATCGGTGACGCCGGTTTCGGCGCGCATGCCGGCAGCGAGGAACGGCACCATCAGGCGCATCACTTGTTCGATGGAGGTATTGACGCCGAAATCGGTCTCGGCAATCGCGCGCAAGGCCTTGATCCCGGACATGCTGAACGCAGCGGCGCCAAGCATGAAGTGCACGCGCCAGAACAGTTCGATCGGCGGAATGCGTGGCGCCGCTTCATTGACCAGCAGCATGTAGCGGCGAAACACCTTGCCGTACATGTCTTCCAGATAACGCCGCAAGTGGCCCTGGCTCTGGCTGAACGCGAGGCCGAGCAAACGCATGAAGATCGACAGATCGTTACCGCTGCGGGGCTGCACGACGAGCGCCTGCTCGACGAGAATTTCCAGCAACTCTTCGAGGGTCGGCTTGTTCTCAGGCTTGGCCTGACGGCGCTCCAGCTCTTTATCGAGGCTCACGCAGAACGGACCGAGGAAGCGCGAGAACACAGCTTGAATCAACGCCTTTTTCGAGCCGAAGTGATAATTCACCGCAGCCAGATTGACGCCAGCCTTGCTGGTGATCAAACGCAATGAAGTTTCAGCGAATCCTTTCTCCGCGAACAACTGCTCGGCAGCATCAAGAATGCGTTCAACGGTTTCCGACTGGGCCATGGCTACTCCGCCTGACAAACACTTGTTTGAAACATACGTTTCAGCCTGTGCCTTGTCAAGCCTGCCGGTTCGTTTTGGGAATGGTCGGTCAGCTATTTAACCACACAAGGCGCCAGCATTAATAAGCGCCCTTCGCGACCGCTCGGCGGGCGGCAAAAAAACGCCCATTGCCAAGACTGCTTCACTGTATATAATCCCAGTCACTGTATAAAAAGACAGAGCGATCAATATGCTAAAGCTGACGCCACGCCAAGCCGAGATTCTGGCCTTCATCAAACGTTGCCTCGAAGACAACGGCTATCCGCCCACCCGTGCGGAAATCGCTCAGGAACTGGGTTTCAAATCGCCCAACGCGGCGGAAGAACATCTCAAGGCCCTCGCCCGCAAAGGCGCGATCGAGATGACCCCAGGTGCTTCCCGCGGCATCCGTATTCCCGGCTTCGAAGCCAAGGCCGACGATTCCACCCTGCCGATCATTGGCCGAGTGGCTGCCGGCGCGCCGATCCTCGCCCAGCAGCACATCGAAGAATCCTGCAAAATCAACCCGACCTTCTTCCATCCTCGCGCCGACTACCTATTGCGTGTGCACGGCATGAGCATGAAGGATATCGGCATCTTCGACGGCGACCTGCTGGCAGTACATACCACCCGCGAAGCGCGTAACGGCCAGGTTGTGGTTGCGCGTATCGGCGACGAAGTGACGGTCAAACGCTTCAAGCGTGAAGGCAGCAAGGTCTGGCTGATCGCTGAAAACCCCGAGTTCGCCCCTATCGAAGTCGACCTGAAAGATCAGGAACTGGTGATCGAAGGCTTGAGTGTCGGCGTCATTCGCCGCTAAAGGAGGCTCCATGCAGTTCCCACACACACCTCAGCAAACACAACTGCCTTTGTTTGAAGCGTTTCTGGCGCAGCCGCTAGCGCCGATCCTCAAAGACGTGGTCGAGCGTGACTGGAACGCCAAACCTGACGCCTTCAGTGAGCTATCACTGCGCGGTGCGGCCGGGAACTGCCTGAACCTGCTCGCCCCGATCCTGCGTGAGCTCAGCGAGGATCAGGATGCTCGCTGGCTGACGCTGATCGCCCCACCCGCCAGTCTGACGCAAACCTGGCTGCGCGATGCCGGCCTGAATCGCGAACGCATTCTTCTGCTGCAACCGCGCGGCACTCAAAGTGCTCAGCAACTGGCGTGCGAAGCGTTGCGACTGGGTCGCAGCCACACCGTGGTGACATGGCTAAACCCGTTGAATGCCAATTCGCGGCAACAACTGATCAGCGCCGCGCGTACGGGCGAAGCGCAGAGCCTGAACATTCGTTTGGGTTGATTGATGGTAATGCGCGCTGTGTGAAGCGCAGGGCTTCTCCAGGGACAGAGAAGCCGATCTGAAGCGCAAGCGACCGAGAAAAGGCCAAAGCGTGAATCAATGAAGAACCCGCGGCCCCTCTTCCTTATCAAACTCGCCTTCAACCATACGACCCGCCATCTGCACGCCAACGCTCAACATCGCTTTGGCGATTTCAACGTGCTGGCCCTGCAGGAACGCTTTGGCATCCTCGGAGAAATCCAGCGTCACCAGAGAACCTTCGTCCTCAGCCCTGCGCAGTTCGATTCGGCCGTCTGGTAACTCGACAATTTCTAGAAAGGACGTTGGCATATAGGTCTGTTCTCCACGAAAGGCAGCGATTATATAGACATCATTCGAGCTTCGCTCAGGATCTTGACCAGCAGCATGTTTCAGATTGCCACTGCGCCAAACTACCTCAGCACTCGTTCAAGCCTTCCCGGAAACGCAGGGCCAGGCCCTTGAGGTTCTGCCGCCAGCTCTCCAGCTCATCTCGACTGAGCTCTTGTGGCGACTCTTCTTCATCAAGATTAATCGCTTGGATCAGCGGCTGCGTCACGTCGCCTTTCGGCTTGCGTGGCGCCCTCGGTGGCTGAAACAGTGCTGCGTGCGCCGCCAGCAGTTTCGCCAGCCAGGTTTCCGGATTACCGGCCAGCTCGACCATTTCCGCCAGCTCCGGGATCGCTATCGATTCCAGCACTTCGCGCCTCAGCAACTCCTCCGCCCTCGGCGAATTGGCCTGCGGCAGACGATAAAAGCCAGCGATCTCATGACACAAGCCCAGCAGCGCGCCGTATAGGTGGAACAACGCCGACTCACGCCCGGCCTGGATCAGCGCCAGAGAATTCATCGCCCGCCCTTCTTCAGCACGAGCCAGAGCTTCGAGTGACAGCCCAGCGAAATAGATCTTCTGGTTGGTGCGGGTATAGAGTTCGTGGGCCATGACGGCAGCCTCCACAACGAAATAATTGCTTCACACAGGCCCGGCAGTGTCATGGATCAACCAATGCCAGCGCAAGCACAAAACAAAAAGGCCGCATGAAACCCCCAAGGTTTCATGCGGCCTTTTCGCTGTTCAGACTAGCGCTTACTCAGCCTTGGCCTTTGCGCTGCGCTTGTCTTCAACAGTCCACTTGCCACCGTCGTAATACGCCTTCCAGCCTGTCGGTTTGCCATCGACTTCTGTCTGTACGTATTGCTCCTTGGTCTTGCGGCTGTAGCGGATGACCGCTGGCAGACCGTCAGGATCCTTTTGCGGAGCCTCGCACAGGAAGTGGTACTTCGGATCGATCTCGTCCTTGTGCGGCAGAATCTCGATCACCAACGGAGCGCGGGTCTCGCGGTTTTTCGGGAACTGACTGGCGGCCAGGAACAGACCGGACGCACCATCGCGCAGGATGTAGGTGTCGTTGACCTTTTCGCATTTCAGCTCAGGCATCTTCACCGGATCCATCTTCGGCGGCGCTGCATCACCGCTTTTCAGCAGTTTGCGGGTGTTCTTGCACTCCGGGTTGGTGCAACCGAAGAACTTGCCGAAACGGCCCGTCTTGAGCTGCATCTCACTGCCGCACTTATCGCATTCCAGACTCGGACCTTCATAGCCCTTGATGCGATAGCTGCCTTCTTCAATTTCGTAACCGGCGCAATCCGGGTTGTTGCCGCAGATGTGCAGCTTGCGCTTTTCGTCCAGCAGGTAGGCGTCCATCGCCGTGCTGCAGATCGGGCAGCGATGCTTGCCGCGCAGTACCAGCGATTCCGATTCGCCCTCGTCGTCCGCTGCGATTTCATCGCCCGGCACCAGGTTGACAGTGGCCTTGCAGCGCTCCTTCGGCGGCAGGCTGTAGCCCGAGCAGCCGAGGAACACGCCAGTCGATGCGGTACGAATCTGCATCGGACGACCGCAGGTGGTGCACGGAATGTCAGTCATGACCGGCTGGTTGGCGCGCATGCCGCTGTCCGGGTTTTCCGCAACTTCGAGTTTCTTCTTGAAGTCGCCGTAGAACTCGTCGAGCACGTTTTTCCAGTCGCGTTCGCCCTGCGCCACGTCATCGAGGTTCTCTTCCATGCCCGCGGTGAAGCCGTAGTCCATGAGATTGGAGAAGCTCTCGGACAGACGTTCGGTGACGATGTCGCCCATCTTTTCCGAGTAGAAACGACGGTTGTGCAGGGTCACATAACCGCGATCCTGAATGGTCGAAATGATCGCAGCGTAGGTCGAAGGACGACCGATGCCGCGCTTTTCCATTTCCTTGACCAGACTGGCCTCGGAGTAACGCGCCGGTGGCTTGGTGAAATGCTGCGACGGATCGAGCTTGATCAGCTTCATCACATCGCCCTGGGCCATGTCCGGCAGCACGTCATCATCGCCAGGCTTGGCAATCTGCGGCATCACCCGGGTGTAACCGTCGAACTTGAGGATACGGCCCTTGGCGCGCAGTTCGAAGTCGCCAGCGCCGACGCTGACGGTGGTCGACAGGTACTGCGCCGGCAGCATCTGGCAGGCGAGGAACTGGCGCCAGATCAGCTCGTACAGACGCTCGGCATCACGCTCCATACCCGCCAGCTTGCTCGGCGTGGTGTTAGCGTCGGACGGACGAATCGCTTCGTGAGCCTCTTGCGCGCCTTCCTTGCTGCTGTAGACGTTCGGCGTTTCCGGCAGGTACTTCTTGCCGAATTCGTCCTCGATGTAAGTGCGCGCCATCGCCACGGCGTCGGCCGAGAGATTGGTCGAGTCGGTACGCATGTAAGTGATGTAGCCGGCTTCGTAAAGACGCTGGGCCATCATCATGGTTTTCTTCACGCCGAAACCAAGGCGGTTGCTCGCAGCCTGCTGCAAGGTCGACGTGATGAACGGCGCCGACGGCTTGCTGCTGGTCGGTTTGTCTTCGCGCTTGACGATGCTGTAGCTGGAGGACTTGAGCTTTTCCAACGCAGCCATGGCCTGGGCTTCGTTCAGCGGCTTGAAGGCTTCGCCTTTTTCGCGAGCCACTTCGAAACGCACGGTCGAGCCTTTGGCAGTGCCGAGATCGGCATGCACTTCCCAGTATTCTTCGGGATTGAACGCACGGATTTCGCGCTCACGCTCGACCACCAGTTTCACGGCAACCGATTGCACGCGACCGGCGGACAGACCACGGGCGATCTTGGCCCACAGCAGCGGCGAGACCATGTAGCCGACGACGCGGTCGAGGAAACGACGCGCCTGCTGAGCGTTGACACGATCAATGTCCAGCTCGCCCGGCTCGGAGAAGGCTTCCTGAATCGCCTTCTTGGTGATCTCGTTGAACACCACGCGCTTGTAACGGCTGTCATCACCACCGATGGCTTCGCGCAGGTGCCAGGCAATGGCTTCCCCCTCGCGATCCAAGTCGGTTGCGAGATAGATGGTGTCAGCATCCTTGGCGAGCCGGCGCAGCTCTTCGATGACCTTTTCTTTGCCCGGGAGGATCTCGTACTGGGCTTTCCAGCCGTGTTCGGGATCGACGCCCATGCGCGAGACCAGCTGCTTGCGCGCTTTCTCTTTCGGCGAGAGCACCGGACCTTCGCCCGCAGCAGCCTTGCCGCGCTTGGCGGCTGGCTCTTTGCTGGCGCTAGCCGAACCGCTGGTGGGCAGGTCTCGGATATGGCCGATACTCGACTTCACCACGTATTGGTTACCCAGATACTTGTTGATGGTCTTGGCCTTAGCCGGGGATTCCACAATGACCAGCGATTTGCCCATGGATCAGAAAATTCCTGAATTCTAGAAGTGAAAGGCGGTTGGCGCCTGACGCGGCACCGCTATATATAGTTGATACAAGGTGAGGTCAAGCGCAGGGTTGTCTGCGCAGTCGCCTCAAACCTTGTCAAAAAGGCTCGGTTCGGCTTGCACCAAAGCAAAGCGCGGCACCTGCTCGCCGTCAACCTCGACCGACTCGACGAACATGCTCAACGGGCGCACCCAAAAGCCGTAATCGCCATACAGGGCTTGGTAAAAGACCACTTCTTCTTCGGTTTCGGAATGGCGCGCAATACTGAATACACGGTATTGCGGACCCTTGTAATGTTGGTAGAGCCCAGGTTGTATCGGCATGCTTCGGCCCTCACTGAAATCTTTTCAAAAATAAATAAAAAACCCAAAAACAAAAACCGGGGCACTGGGCCCCGGCTTCCATCGACGAGACGCTTAAACGCGTTCGAAGACGGTGGAGATGCCTTGGCCGAGACCAATGCACATAGTGGCAACCCCGAAGGTGCCGCTATTCTGCTTCATCACGTTCAACAGGGTGCCGGAAATACGTGCACCGGAGCAACCGAACGGGTGACCCAGGGCGATCGCGCCGCCGTGCAGGTTAACCTTCTCGTTCATCTTGTCGAGCACTTTCAGATCTTTCAGCACTGGCAAGGCCTGTGCGGCGAAAGCTTCGTTGAGCTCGAAGAAGTCGATATCATTGATGCCAAGGCCCGCACGCTTCAGGGCTTTTTGTGTCGCAGGCACTGGACCATATCCCATGATTGCCGGATCCACACCTGCCACTGCCATCGAACGGATCACCGCCATAGGCTGGATACCCAGGTCCTGGGCACGCTGCGCCGACATCACGATCATGCACGAAGCACCGTCAGTGATCTGCGACGAAGTACCGGCAGTCACGGTGCCGCCCTTCGGATTAAATGCCGGCTTGAGCGCCGCCAGACTTTCCAGGGTGGTTTCCGGACGAATGGTTTCGTCGTAGTCGTACAGTTTCAGGAAACCGTTTTCGTCGTAACCCTGCATCGGGATGATTTCGTCTTTGAACTTGCCTTCCACGGTCGCCTTGTGGGCCAACTGGTGGGAACGCACGCCAAAGGCATCCTGCTGCTCACGAGTGATGCCGTGCATCTTGCCAAGCATTTCAGCGGTCAGGCCCATCATGCCCGAGGCTTTCGCCGCGTACAGCGACATGTGCGGGTTCGGATCGACACCGTGCATCATGCTCACGTGCCCCATGTGCTCGACGCCGCCGACCACGAACACGTCACCGTTGCCGGTCATGATCGCTTGCGCAGCGGTGTGCAGCGCGCTCATCGACGAACCGCACAGGCGACTGACGGTCTGGCCAGCAGAAGTGTGCGGAATCTGGGTCATCAGCGACGCCATGCGCGCAATGTTCCAGCCCTGTTCCAGGGTCTGGTTGACGCAGCCCCAGATCACGTCCTCGACTTCCGCCGGGTCGACCTTGCTGTTGCGTTCCAGCAGTTTGCTGATCAGGTGCGCCGACATATCTTCGGCGCGGGTGTTGCGGTGCATGCCGCCCTTGGAGCGGCCCATCGGAGTACGACCGAAGTCGACAATCACGACGTCTCTAGGATTCAAGCTCATAAGTTCACTCTCACTCTAGTTGGGGGCGCTTAACCGAAGAAGCTCTGGCCGTTCTTGGCCATTTCGCGCAGCTTCGCGGTCGGGTGGTACAGCGCGCCCAAATCAGCGTACTGGTCAGCCAGGGCAACGAACTCGGCGACACCGATCGAATCGATGTAGCGCAGCGCACCGCCACGGAATGGAGGGAAACCGATACCGTAGACCAGACCCATGTCGGCTTCGGCGGCGGTTTCAACGATGCCGTCTTCCAGGCAGCGCACGGTTTCCAGGCACAGCGGGATCATCATCCAGTTGATGATGTCTTCGTCAGTGACTTCGCGCTGCTCGTAAACGATCGGCTTGAGCACTTCGAGTACCGACGGATCGGCGACTTTCTTCTGCTTGCCTTTCTTGTCGGCCTCGTAGGCGTAGAAGCCCTTGCCGTTCTTCTGGCCCAGGCGTTTGGCTTCGTACAGCACGTCGATGGCCGAACGACGGTCATCCTTCATGCGATCCGGGAAACCTTCGGCCATCACGTCACGACCGTGGTGACCGGTATCGATGCCGACCACGTCCATCAGGTACGCAGGCCCCATCGGCCAGCCGAATTTTTCCATGACTTTGTCGATGCGGACGAAGTCGACACCGGCGCTGACCAGCTTGGCGAAACCGCCGAAGTACGGGAACAGCACGCGGTTGACCAAAAAGCCCGGGCAGTCGTTGACGACGATCGGGTTCTTGCCCATTTTCTTCGCGTAGGCAACTGTGGTGGCGATCGCCAGTTCGCTGGACTTCTCGCCACGGATCACTTCCACCAGCGGCATCATGTGCACCGGGTTGAAGAAGTGCATGCCGACAAAGTTTTCCGGACGCTTGAGCGCCTTGGCAAGCAGGCTGATGGAAATGGTCGAGGTGTTGGACGCGAGGATAGTGTCCTCTTTGACCTTGTCTTCGACTTCAGCCAGCACCGCTTGCTTGACCTTCGGGTTCTCGACCACAGCTTCGACGACCAGATCGACGTGACCGAAGTCGCCGTACGACAGGGTCGGACGAATGCCGTTGAGCACTTCAGCCATCTTCGCAGCGGTCATGCGACCCTTGTCAACGCGGCCGACCAGCAGCTTGGCGGCTTCGGCCAGACCCTGCTCGATACCGTGCTCGTTGATGTCCTTCATCAGAATCGGCGTGCCTTTGGAGGCCGACTGATAGGCGATACCGCCACCCATGATGCCGGCGCCCAGTACGGCAGCCTGCTTCACGTCTTTGGCGATTTCGTCGTAGGCCTTGGCCTTTTTCTTCAGTTCCTGATCGTTCAGGAACAGGCCGATCAGGCTCTGCGCAGCAGAGGTCTTGGCCAGTTTGACGAAGCCTGCGGCTTCCACTTCCAGCGCTTTGTCGCGACCGAAGTTCGCGGCTTTCTGGATGGTCTTGATCGCCTCAACCGGCGCCGGGTAGTTCGGGCCGGCCTGGCCAGCCACGAAACCTTTGGCGGTTTCGAAAGCCATCATTTGCTCAATGGCGTTCAACTTGAGTTTTTCAAGTTTCGGTTGACGCTTGGCCTTGTAATCGAACTCGCCGGAGATGGCGCGCTTGATCAGCTCGAGGGCAGCTTCCTGCAATTTTTCAGGGGCGACTACGGCGTCGACGGCGCTGACTTTCAGCGCGTCTTCCGGGCGGTTTTCCTTGCCGGCGGCAATCCACTCGATGGCGTTGTCGACACCGATCAGGCGTGGCAGACGCACGGTACCGCCGAAGCCCGGGTAGATGCCCAGTTTGACTTCCGGCAGACCAATCTTGGCCTTGGTGGACATGACGCGATAGTCAGCCGCCAGGCACATTTCCAGACCGCCACCGAGGGCGATGCCGTTGATGGCCGCGACGGTTGGCACGTTGAGGTCTTCGAAATCGCTGAAGATCTTGTTGGCTTCGAGATTGCCAGCAACCAGCTCGGCATCCGGCAGCTTGAAGTTGTCGACAAATTCGGTGATGTCGGCGCCGACGATGAACACGTCCTTGCCGCTGCTGACGATCACGCCCTTGATCGAAGCATCTGCCTTGATGGTGTCTACGGCCTGACGCAGTTCGTTCAGGGTTAGACGGTTGAACTTGTTGACGGACTCACCCTTGAGGTCGAATTTCAATTCGACGATGCCACTTTCAAGAGCTTTAACCGTGATGGCTTTACCTTCGTAAATCATCAACTGATCTCCACGATATGGAAGCTGAACAGTACACGTCGGACGCAGGCTTATAGCTCAGTAGGACGCTTTGCTCGTCGATACTGACACCGTCCGCCTGGCACACCCGCCAACGCGATAGTCGGGATTCTGTAGGAGCAGTCTGTAAGACAAACGCTCAATTCATACGCCCGTTTGATTCGGGTACGTCACCTTCACGGAATTTCTGACAATTGTCAATCGCCCTAAATTCGGGCTGAAATGCGACTTTGCAGTCATTTCTGCACCATGATGAGCAGCAACACCCGTCTCGATGTTGAGCCATTCATAGAATCAATAGTTAGAAAAGTCGCCCTAATTTCCGCCGAGCCCTGTTCAGAAGGCTACGCTGGGGGGACTGCGAGGAAATTTGCCGGGGCGATCGAAGCGCCTGCCGCAAAAAAAGATTACCGGCCTGCCTGGCCAACCCGCCCGACGAATCATGTCGGGCTTTTTATTACTCGTCTGCCAGACCTTCCACACCGTTGCAGTGAGAAAAGTCGCCGTTTCACGCCAGCGCTTTCAGCGTCGTGTCGATATCCTGCAGAACCGTCGCCTCGCCCTTCTCGCCCCAGTACAAGGCGATCATCTGCTTGTCCGCTTCGATCTTGAAAACATTCCCCGGCAATTTTTCGAAATAATCGAGCAGGGTCCGGTCATCGCAGACTTCTTGCCATTGATTGACCCACACGCCCGGGGTTTTCTGCCAATAGGTCCAGCACGCCGGTTGACTGCCACGTCGGGGTCGGTGGTACTGGGCGCAGGGATTCGGCGGCTCCGGCAGCAGCCAGTGCGGCCACTCCTGCGGCGCCAGCTGCATCGCCAGGCCGATGCGTCGCGCCTCCATGCGCAAGGCCATGCGCCCGCTCTGCGTGCGCGATGGGCGCAACCATGCCAGTGGACTTAAAACTACCAGCAGGATTGACACCACCAGCCAGACCGTCATATCTGTACTCCCGATTTTTGATGAGCCCATTGTGTCACTTGCGAACCAATGCGCTTGAAACCAGCCATACTTACCAATATCGAACCCTCAGGAGGAGCACCTCATGCCCTACCACCACATACTGGTCGCCGTAGATCTGACCGAAGAGTGCGACCCTGTGATCCACCGCGCCCGCGAGCTGTCGGTGAGCAACGCTGCCAAGTTGTCGCTGGTGCATATCGTTGAACCAATGGCCATGGCCTTCGGTGGCGACGTGCCGATGGACCTGTCACAACTGCAACAACAGCAGTTCGATCAGGCCAAGGAGCGTCTTGAAAAACTCAAATCGAAATATCCAGAGCTTGAAGGCGCCAATTGCCATCTGACCTACGGCCAGCCCCGCCAGGAAATCCATCATTTTGCCAAGGAACAAGCGTGCGATCTGATCGTGGTCGGCAGTCACGGCCGTCATGGCCTGGCACTGCTGCTCGGCTCGACCGCGAATGATGTGCTGCACGGTGCGCCATGCGATGTACTGGCGGTGCACCTGGTCAAACGTTGATCTGGCTCGCTCCCACAGGTGACCTGTTCCAGCCTGTAGATCGCATTACATACGAAAAGCCCGGCGCTCATCACTGAGCGCCGGGCTTTTTCACATCTGCAGCAATCAGGCATCCAGCTCGGCCCAACGCTCCACCAACGCATCCAGCTCGGCCTGCAATTGCTCCAGCGAAGCAATCACTTTGGCCGTTTCCGCCGGCGGACGCTGGTAGAAACCGGCTTCAGCCATTTCCGCTTCAACCGCGGCGATCTGCTGCTCCTTGGCGTCGATGTCGCCCGGCAAGGCTTCCAGCTCGCGCTGCAGCTTGTAGCTCAGTTTCTTCTTGGCAACCGGAGCAGCAGCGGCAGGCGCAGCCACCGGTGCCGGCTCAGCGGTAACCACCGCCGAGTTCAGGTCAGCCTTGCCCGACTTGCTTTCAGTCACGCCCAACAGACGCGGCGAGCCGCCCTGACGGATCCAGTCCTGATAGCCGCCGACATATTCACGAACCTTGCCTTCACCTTCGAAGACCAGGGTGCTGGTCACCACGTTATCGAGGAATGCCCGGTCGTGGCTGACCATCAGCACGGTGCCGTTGAAGGTCAGCA
>NZ_RCOC01000047.1:0-828 GCF_004307515.1 Pseudomonas sp. Sample_14
CACCTCCTTACCTGAAGATACCTTCCCGCGCAGTGTCCACACAGATTGTCTGATAGAAGTAACGAGCAATAGTAGTATCAGAGTCCCCATCGTCTAGAGGCCCAGGACACTGCCCTTTCACGGCTGTAACAGGGGTTCGAATCCCCTTGGGGACGCCATACCGGTAACGAAGTGAAAGTCGTTATCACCGTATCTCAAAACTGACTTTAACGAGTCACGTTTGAGATATTTGCTCTTTAACAATCCGGAACAAGCTGAAAATTGAAACGACATGTCGTTTTCATTCTCCGTAATAAGAATGAAATCTACGATATGTTCGAGTCTCTCAAATGCTCGCAACGACAACACGTGTTCCGTATGGGACGCTTGTGGGTTGTGAGGTTAAGCGACTAAGCGTACACGGTGGATGCCTAGGCAGTCAGAGGCGATGAAGGGCGTGCTAATCTGCGATAAGCGTCGGTAAGGTGATATGAACCGCAACAACCGACGATACCCGAATGGGGAAACCCAGTGTGATACGTCACACTATCATGTCATGAATACATAGTGGCATGAGGCGAACCGGGGGAACTGAAACATCTAAGTACCCCGAGGAAAAGAAATCAACCGAGATTCCCCCAGTAGCGGCGAGCGAACGGGGAACAGCCCAGAACCTGAATCAGTTTGTGCATTAGTGGAAGCGTCTGGAAAGTCGCAGGGTACAGGGTGATACTCCCGTACACAAAAATGCACTTACTGTGAGTTCGATGAGTAGGGCGGGACACGTGACATCCTGTCTGAATATGGGGGGACCATCCTCCAAGGCTAAATACTACTGACTGACCGATA
>NZ_RCOC01000005.1:0-144175 GCF_004307515.1 Pseudomonas sp. Sample_14
ACGGCGGGTCAGCGAACCTTCGTCGAACAACCAGTCCAGGGTCAACGGATCGGGGCGGGGCGTCAGGCGGTCTTGGGTCAGCCAGAGCGGGGCGGGGCAGGCATTTGAATGTTGCACAATGAGTCATTATTGGCCGCAAATGAGGCGGCGAGCTTACCATGGCGGGCGACAGGATTGAGCGGCGCCGGCCGCCGTTGCGCCGAACAGGCTTGCATCTGCGCGGCACCCTCAGTACAAAACGCCCTGAGCCGGATGGCAACGCAGCACCCATCGACCGTCCGCGCCGGCACTAGGCCTGAACCCTGAGGAAGTACCTGAATGAAGAAGTGGCAATGTATCGTCTGTGGCCTGATCTATAACGAAGCCGATGGTTGGCCGGATGACGGCATCGCGGCGGGCACCCGCTGGGAAGACGTACCGGCAGACTGGCTGTGCCCCGACTGCGGCGTCGGCAAGATGGACTTCGAAATGATCGAAATCAACTAAGCAAATCAGAGGAGTAAGGCATGAGCGCACCAGTCGTCATCATCGGCACCGGGCTTGCGGGCTACAACCTGGCCCGCGAGTTTCGCAAGCTCGACAGCGAAACCCCGCTGCTGCTGATCACCGCCGATGACGGCCGCTCTTACTCCAAGCCGATGCTCTCCACCGGTTTCGGCAAGAACAAGGACGCCGACGGCCTGAGCATGGCCGAACCCGGCGCCATGGCCGAGCAGTTGAAAGCCGAGGTGCGCACCCACACGCGCATCAGCGGTATCGACGCCGGCCACAAACGCTTGTGGATCGGTGAAGAAGCCGTGCCCTATCGCGACCTGATTCTGGCCTGGGGCGCGGAAACCGTGCGCGTGCCGATCGAAGGCGACAGCGCGGAACTGGTATTCCCGATCAACGATCTCGAAGACTACGCGCGCTTCCGTGCCGCAGCGGCGGGCAAGCGTCGGGTGTTGTTGCTCGGCGCCGGGCTGATCGGCTGTGAGTTTGCCAATGACCTGATCCTCGGCGGCTACGAAGTGCAACTGGTCGCGCCGTGCGAACAGGTCATGCCGATGCTCTTGCATCCCGCCGCGGCGGCGGCCGTGCAGGCCGGGCTGGAAAGTATCGGGGCGAAGTTTCACCTCGGCCCGGTGCTGACCCGGCTGGAGAAAGTCGCCGATGGCCTCAAAGCGCACCTGTCCGACGGCCAGATCATCCCGTGTGATGTGGTGGTCTCGGCGATCGGCCTGCGCCCGCGCATCGATCTGGCAGCAGCTGCCGGCGTGCAGGTCAATCGCGGCGTGATGGTCGATCGTTACCTGAAGACCTCTCACGCCAACATCTACGCCTTGGGCGACTGCGCTGAAGTCGATGGGCTCAATCTGCTCTACGTGATGCCGCTGATGAGCTGCGCGCGCGCTTTGGCGCAAACCCTCGCAGGAAACCCGACCGCGGTCAGCTACGAACCGATGCCGATCACCGTGAAAACCCCGGTGTGCCCGCTGGTGGTGTCGCCGCCGCCACGGGGCAGCGAAGGCATTTGGAGCGTCGAAGGGCAGGGCGCCGACATCAAAGCGCTGTGCCACAGTGCCGAAGGTCAGTTGCTCGGTTACGCCCTGACCGGCGGGGCAGTCATGGAAAAACTGGCCCTGAACAAACAGCTGCCGCCGCTGCTGGCGTAAATGCCGGTCGTTCTGTCGCAAACACCGCTCTTTTGCCCCGACAAAGGTCTTGGTGAGACTGGCGCCGCCGTTGGCGGCGTGCCATTCTCACTCCCGTCTGCCGCAGAGTAGAGCCTGCGGCGCCTTGGGCGCTGTTCCAACGAGAACAGCACGGACATAACAACAAAAAACCGTCAAAGGGGCTTCACTAATGCGTAAACCAGAACTCGCCGCTGCAATCGCCGAAAAGGCAGACCTGACCAAAGAACAGGCCAACCGCGTCCTCAACGCCGTCCTCGAAGAAATCACCGGCGCCCTGCACCGCAAGGACAGCGTGACGCTGGTCGGCTTCGGCACCTTCCTGCAACGCCACCGCGGCGCCCGCACCGGCAAAAACCCGCAGACCGGCGAACCGGTCAAGATCAAGGCCAGCAACACCGTTGCGTTCAAGCCAGGCAAATCGTTGAAAGACAGCGTCAATCCTTGATGGCGGCGTGCTCCCCTGAATGACGGGGAGAACCGCAAATGAGAAATGGGCACACCGATTGCGGTCGGGTGCCCATTTTTTGTGGCTGTCTGTTGGCTTACTGGCGTCGGAAGCAGGCCTTGCCGTTGCCGAAATCCACGGCCAGGCAGTTTGGCTCGATCGCCAGTTGCAGGTCCTGGAACAGTCCGCCCAGATCGCTGTTGGAGGCAGGCTTGGTTTTGCTTTCCAGCACTACTGTCTGGTTCTCGACTTTCCAGGTGCCTTTGGCAAAGCCATCGGCGCTACCATACGCCACACCGGCATCAAAGGTGCCGTCCTTTCGCAACAGCAACTCGGCGCCCATTTCCATTGCGCCGGTCAGGTAGTAATGGCCGTCCAATGGTGGGGTTTCCGCTGACGCGTGGGTGATGGGCAGCCACATGAGCGCGGCGAAAAACAGTGGTTTCAGTTCCATGAAATGAAGCTCCTTGGCAGTTGTAGTAGAGGGATCGCATTTTCGAGCGTTGGATTCTGGCACAGCCATGTTTTGCCCGCCCGTTGTTCAGGCGCTACACAATCGAATCAATATCCAGATGAAACGGCGCGCCAACTGCATGTCCACCGGTCATCGCGGCGATAGCGGCGTCGTGGTCTTCAGCGGCTGGCGGGATCATCGCCAGTTGCTCCTGAACCAGGTTTTCAGGGTGGGCGTTCCAGCGCAGCAGACCTTCCTCGACCCATTCGGGCTGGTCGGCATAGCTGCCGTAAACGTCGGTCTCAGTGACCCGTTGACTGCGCAGCGCTGTCAGGTGGGCCTTGGTCATGCTGATTTTGTCTATTTCCTGATTGAGCATCAGCGTCTTGTGCACGCGCTCCTGCTCTCGCACGTAAGAACGGTGGTTGTTTTGCAGATCGCGCTTAACGGCCCGCAGCTGTTGCTGAATATTCTCCAGGGCGCTGCTGATCCACTCGTATTCGCGATTGGTCACCAGCGAACGCTTGAGCTGCAGTGCTTCCTGCCAACGGCGCAAGCTGGCCCAGCAGCCGGGGATGTAGCTGCCGACCATTGAGTGGTGACCTGCGGAGAACAACTGCCGCAAAAACGATCCGCGTTCGGGCAAGCCGTTGGTAGCGCGCAGGGCCTTGGCGCAGCCGTGATCGACGATCGTGCTGCAACCCGGCTCCCAGAGAAGCGAGGATCGGTGGTCGTTGTCGAACTCAACGGGCATGAAATGGCGCAAAGCACCGTGATGCCCATAGTCGTCGCCAAAGAAATTGATGATTCCCCAGATCAGCAGGCCGAGGCCGGCGACCGGGTTGAAGCCCAGCACCACGGCGTTGGTTGCGTACATCGGCCCAGGCTTGGCAAAGGTGTTCATCCAGGTCGCCGGCACGCTCGGTACCGGATCGTTCTGATTGACGATGCGGTGATGAACCAGCGACTGGGCGCTTTCGATGAAGGTAGTGTCGCCGGCGCGGGGGGCGCCGTAGGTGTAGAGCACGATTTGCGGGGAGAACTCCAGGTTGCGTCTCAGCATCTCGGACAGGATCAATGCAACTGCACCGCCCAGACTGTGACCCGTGATCAGCAGCTTTTGCCCGCTGTAGAATTTTTCCAGATAAGTCACGATAAATGGATAAGCCGCCAAAGCGCCACGGTAGAAACCGCGGTGCACTTTGCCTTCGCCTTCGGCAAAGGGAACCTGATAGGCATCGCCGTCACGCCGGCCGTCGGGCCAGATCTCACTGGTACCTCGCACGCTGATCAGGATCAGTTCGTCGTGGTGGCAGATGAAAGCCTGAGTGTCCGTGCTTTCGACCTGTTTGCGATCATCGAAAAAATGCAGTCTGGCGGGGTGTTCTTGTTGATTCCCTAACGCGGGGTCATTCACTTCGGGGTAAAGATTCGGGTCAAACGGCACCACTTCCAGGCGTTTCGAATACGGCACGTCTTCATACAGTGGATAGTATTTCTGCGATTGTGAGTCATCGACCTTCCACAACTCATCGAACTGCGGCAGCGCGTGGCCGAACCAGTTGCCGCTGCTGGGCTGTAGCGTAAAGCTTACCGTGTCGGTCTGCACCGGTTGAGTGTTGGGTTCCTGCCCGAAATCGGTGTAGCTCAGCGTCGCCATCACCGACAGCTGATAAAGGTTAAGCGCGCAGAACGCTTCGCCTGTCGACAGCATTGGCCGTAGCGCTCTCATCGGACGTACTTCCAGCACATGATGTTTGTTCGGCAACAGCGCGACGCCCTTGGGCGGCGGCGGGGAAAACCCCAGTTCGACGGTGGCCATCTCCGCCGCACTCAAGATTGTGTGCAGTCCGCCATCCGCAGAAGTTTTATCGACGAGCGTGAAGTCTCTGGACTTCGCCGCCGATCGCATGAGCTTGTGCGCCGCCCTTTTCGGAGGGTCGCGACGAGCAGCCAGCGGCGGCAGGTGGGCGATGTGTTTTACCAGTTCACTGACTTCGACCTGGCAGTACGCATCGGTTTCGGACAGGTCCTTGGCGGGGTTGGCCTGGGTGCGAGTGCCTGTTTTGTGGAAGAAGCGGGTTTTTTCGGCGCGGACTTGGAGTTCGGTGATGGGAAGAGGGTAGTGCGGTCGTTCCTTCAGTCGCGCATATATTTCCTCTTTACCCTGATAAAACTGACTGAGCTTCAGGGTTACGGGACCGCAGTAATGATCAAGAACTTTTCCGGAGCCCGAGGAATCCAGTTTGCCGGTATAAACAATATCTTCGTAATCGACGGCTTCGTAGGTCAAACCGGCGTAGGGTTTGCCATCACCGAACTCGTCCACCAATTGAAAACTTGTGGCTTGTCCGCGTCTTGGGCAGGCGTGGATGTTGCCTTGCATAAAGGCCGCAATGCCCGAATCTGTCGGCTCAATGCTCATGGGGTCTGATCCTTGTTTTCAGTGCAATCGGGGTAAATAGTGCAGATGCGCTCGTCTACCATCCTGAATGTGCTGAAGTCTTTGTAATTGCCGAAACAGAACGCATCCTGATCCTCAAAGGCTTTCCCCATGCAGCGCTTCCATCCGCCGGGCACTTTTACCCACGTGTCACCAAAAGCGGGCTTTTCCCGCTCAGATAATTGGATTTTCAGAGTCACCGTTTTTCCGGAAAGCTGAGTCAGCGTGTACGCCGTGAAAGGACGGCTCCGCCCGACATTGCCCTGTGCATCCATTTTTTTGCAGGTCAGCAGTTTGATCAGATAACGCTTCGGGCCCACCGTGCGAAAAGACCACATGCATTCACCAAAGAACTCAGCTGTCTCGTCATCTCTGAAACTATCCATCTGTCGTTCCAACAACTCCGGACGTACAGCAATCGAGGCGTAGTCATAGCTGAAGTTGCTTCGTCCTGAACCATAAATACCGATGACCTTGATCTCGATGTAATTCAGCGCCAGAGGACATTCGCTTACGGTTCTGTACAGCGGGATCTCGGAAGTCCCTTCGTACTTCATATTGGTTTTGTTGTATCCCAGCTGAGTGTTTCTCCCGCCAGGCACGGTGCATGTTTGGCCCTTGGCCGGAACATAGGTGGCCGTCAGGTCGTACTTGAATCCGGGCGGAAAATCCGGAACAAACGTAAACGTGTTCGGGGTCTTCACCGTCGTACAACCCACCAGCAATCCCAGGCAACCACTCAGCATCAACCCTCGTTTCAAGTTCCTCATCGTCCTACCTCTCCCTGCCAATACAACGCTTCCTGATATACCCGCTCAAAATGCATCGCCGGATCTTCACCGGGTTTGGGCAGCCATGATTTGCCTGGCCGATATCCCGGTAACTGCAAACTGCGGGTCAGCAAGAAATGCACTTGCTCCGGTTGTTGCCAGCCCCACAAGTGCGTCAGTTGAATCAGGCCCCACAGCCACTCATCGACGTCGAGCTGTTCGGCCAGCGTGGCCATGGCTTCGGTGTGTTCGCCGACCAGGTAACGGCGGGTGTTGTCGAACAGCACGTTGGCGTAGATCAGCTCCGGGGTCGGCGTGTGCAGCCAAGGCGGATCCATCGGCAGCGGGTGGTGGCCGGGGTCCGGGTTGTCGATGGCGTTCCATCGCTCTGCGTGCCAATAGCAGACGCTGTTGAATGGCCCGAGAAACGCCGCGCGGTGCTCGGGTTGCAGGTGCGCCAGCGCACGGCCCTGAACCCGGTTGTCATGCACGCGGTACACCGCCTGATTCGGGCGTTCGCCGGTTATCAGGCGCTCGCGCCAGTGCGCCGCCAGCGCGTCAAGTTCGACGTGACGGGCACTGGCCAGCCAGCCCCAATTGCGCTCGGGCGTGGCGAGCAAGGTTTGGATGGCGGGATGCTGCGCCGTATCGATTTGCAACAGCAGCGGGCCGGTCGGCACCAGCGACTCGGCCGGCGTGCCGCTGTAGAGCGGACGAAACCGCTCGGTGCCGAGGTCGCGGGTCAACGCAGCGTGCTCTGCGCTTTGGCCCTCGGTGTCGAGCATCAGATACAGTTCACAGCCGGCGCGGGACTGAGCGTGCAACCATTGTTCGACCGGGCTCATGCGACTTCTCCCAGCTCACACTGACCCGCTGCGCAGGCTTCGCACAGCGGGCAAAAATCCGCTGCCTGCTGGCGGGCACTGTTGACGATCGACAGCGGCGTGGCGTTGATCGCAGCTGGCAGGCCGGCCTCAACTTGCAGCGGTTGTAGCGGTGCGAGACCCGGCAGTGGCGCGCCGCCCTGAACGATGGGCACGCTGCTGAAAATCCCGCCGGCATTGATCACGATGTGATGACCGCCCGCTGACAGCGTCAGGCTCATGCCGGCATCGATCACCACGTTGCTTGCCGTGACATGCGCCTGCTGGCCGGCCTGGATCACCAGAGCGCCCAAGGTCTGGCTGCTGGTGCCGCTGACCTGCAACAAGTCGTCGGCGTTGATTACTGTGCTTCGCAGTCCTTGATGAGTGCGCGAATCCTTGCCCTCGATGAGACTGGTGCTGTCATTGCCGACATGCTCATGGCGGTCTCGAGTGATCAGGCTGCGGCTGTCGTTGAGGATCAGTTGCTCAAGGTCGCGCTGCGCGCGCAGGTAGATCTTCTCCTGCCCGGCGCGATCCTCGATCGACAGTTCGTTGTAGCCGCCATTGCGCGGTGAGCTCTGGCTGCGTAATACCGTGCGGGTTTTACTCGCCGGCAAGGGATGGGCGACGGCATTGACCTTGTTGGCGATGCAGCCGGTAATCAGCGGTTGGTCCGGGTCGCCTTCCTGGAAGGTCACGACCACTTCCATGTCGACCCGGGGAATGGTCACCGCACCAAATCCGTCACCTGCCCAACTGGAAGCTACGCGTAACCAGCAGCTGCTTTTTTCGCTGTTGCGTTCAGCGCGATCCCAGGGAAACTCGACACGAACCCTGCCGTACTCATCGCAGAAGATCTCCTCTCCGGGAGGCCCGGTAACGCGCGCGGTCTGGCAGACCAGCAAGGGTCTTGGCGCGGGCAAAGGCGGGCGGAAAACCACTTCTGCGGGAATGGCCCTGAAGGTATTGCGGTAGCCCTGGGAAAAACCATCGGCAGGTTTCGCCTCGCTGCTGAAAGCCTCTTCGAGCACTGCCGGTTGCTTGCCTTCGTGACTGAGACTGACCAACAGCCACAACTCGTTGCACTCGGCCCTGGGATGTTCGCTCAGCTCGAACAAGTGACCGCTGCGCAAAATCGCCTGATCGCTTTTGCCTTCAATCCATTGATAGTCGCTGCGATGGCGCTCCAAGGCCTGACGCGCCAGCTGTTTGCCGTGCTTCTCGGACTTCATCAACAGTGGATAGCGATACTCCTCCAGAGCCGGCGTGAACTCTGCGGTGAAGCGGCTTTCCAGCAGCAGGCTTGGCCGCTTGAGGTCATAGTCACGGCGGGTGACGGTGCTGGTACGGGTGTTGAAGCCCATGGTCAGGTGGTTGACCACCGGGTGTTCGGCAACCATGCCGCTATCAACCCGAAAGGCTGTCGTACCCAATTTGGGTGCGAACACCGGGCTGTCGCTGAATACCAGTAAGTGCCCGTCGAGCGAATGTTGATGGTGCCAGGCGATACCCTCTTCGGCGCACAGACGCTGAATGAACAAAAAGTCGCTTTCGCCGTACTGCGTGCAGTACTCACGAGGCTCACCGGCGGCGACATTGAACGTGAAGTCATCGGCCTGGATGCCATGCCCTTTGAGCACTTGCGCGATGATCTGCGGCACGGTCAGTTGCTGGAAAATCCGCTGGTCGTGGCTCAGTTGCAGATAATGCAGCGCCGGTACCAGTGTCAGTTCATAACGGGTCAGGCGCTGGCCTGATTCGCCGAGCATGACGTTTTCGATCCGCCCGTGAATGCCTTCGCCCGCTGATCCGAACTGCAGAAACGCAGGTTGGCTGAGCAAGCTTTCCAGATCGAAATCCGCGTGCTCGCTCACCAGCTCAAGGCGAAATGCGTACAGCTGACTGATGGCTTCGGTGCCCGTGAACGCGAGCACCTTGAAGTCGTGACGAATGGCGGGGATATGCAGAGAGAATGGCGCGCAGTGGCCTTTGCCGAACATGGGCTTGTCCTTAAGCAAAGTGAGTCAAAGCGCGATGCTGTCCTCCCTGATCGCCGCGCATGAAAAGTGGCCAGGGCAAGCTAGCGGCGCGGCAAACTAATTGATGTAAGAAGTATCCCTGAAATTTGTCAGAGTATTCCGGTGTGGAAGTCTTGGTCGTGATGCGAGAACTATCTGAAGGACGCGGCTTCGATAACTATCGAGTTGGCAGTGTTTGTTGGCGCGGGAAAGTTTCAGAATAATGAAATGCCATCATTATAGTGGCACTTTTTGCGTTGATCGTTGTCGCGGAAAACTTGTTGAGGCAAACCAGCTATTTTCGGAAGTGTCCTACTTCTATTTTTTTTTGAATTTGGCATGCTGCACGCCGCTCGAGGATACGAGCGTCAGGTAAACTCGCCCGGCTGCGGCGCAGGGCTCTGGGTCAAGGGTTTGCCGGGGGCTGGTAAAATCCGCCAGTTAATAAACGGCCTCAGGGAAACCCCTGCGACATATAGGGCGATCTCCTACAGACCGCAATGAACAGTTCGTCTTGTTGTTTAATCAGATGCTTGCTAGTGGCCATCATAGTGATTACGATGCGCCCACTTGAAAGAGCACATCTCAATTGGATGAGTCGCTGAACTGCTCTTCGATACTGTCCCGCGTTGCTGAAACTCCATTCGCGCGCATGACTGTAATCCTTAATAAAGGCCATGGATGTCCTACTCAAGCAAACTTTCCGCCCATTACCTCGAACTCGCAAAAGTCTCTGTTTCCAAAGAGAATTTCGCGGGCGAAGACGTTCGTTTTTCGAGCGAGTTCGAGGCGCTGGAAAGTGAGCTGGCCAAGGCTTCGTCGATGCACGAAAGCGGGCAGATCGACTGGCTGAAAATCCGCGAAAACAGCGAAAATCTGCTGCGTACCCAATCCAAGGATCTGCGTGTCGGCGCCTGGCTGACCTGGTCGCTGTACCAGCGCGAATCCTTCCCCGGGCTGCTCGCCGGCCTCGGTCTGCTGCACCATCTGTCGGAAAACAACTGGGCCGACGTTCACCCGCTCAAACCCCGCACCCGTGCCGCCGCGATCGGCTGGCTGGTGCCGCGTCTCGAGCAGGTCATCACCGAAAACATTGCGATCAAAGAGCAGTTGCCGATGTTCCGGCAGCTCTCCGAGCACCTGGCCGGCCTTGAGGCCGCGTGCACTGAGCATCTGGGCGATGACGCGCCGCTGCTGCTGCCGATCTCCCGCCGCCTGAAAACCATGATTCAGCGCGCCGCCGACAACCAGCCGGCGCCCGGCGTGGTGGGCGCGGCGGTGGCGCAGGTCAAGCAGGCCGCGACCCAGCTGCTCACCCCCGGCGCGCCGATCGACAACGAACGTGATGCGCACAAAGCCCTGCGCGCCCTGCAGGAAAGCGCGCGCCCGTTGTGTGCCTGGTGGCTGAAACAGAAAGCCACCGACCTGCGTGCCCTGCGCCTCAATCGCACGCTGCTGTGGATGACCATCGACGCGGTGCCCGAGCGCAACGCCGAGCAGATCACCGTGCTGCGCGGTCTGCCGCTGGAAAAGCTCAAGCTCTATCAGGACCGTTTCGATCAGGGCAAATACGCCGACCTGCTGGTGGAACTGGAGGCGAGCCTGGCGAAGGCGCCGTTCTGGTTCGATGGCCAGAGGATGGTCTGGGAATGTCTCCAGAACCTCAACGCCGAGCTGGCCATGCGCGAAGTGGAAATCCACTTCGCGCTTTTGATTCAGCGCCTGCCGGGCATCATCGAGTTGCGCTTCCATGACGGCGCGCCGTTTGCCGATCCGTCCACCCGGGCGTGGATCGCCGCCAATGTCATGCCGCACCTGCAAAGCGCCAGCGCGCCGCGCAAGGTCGAAAGCGAGAACGTCGAAACCCAGCCGGCCTGGGAAAAAGCCCTCGAGGAAGTTCAGCCGATCCTGCGCAAGGAAGGCTTGAAGCCGGCCGTGCAGATTCTCAAGCAGGGTCTGCAATCGGCCCACGGTGGCCGCGAACGCTTCTTCTGGCAGTTCACCCTCGCGCGGCTGTGTTTCCTGGCCAAGAAATACGAACTGGCCAAGAACCAGCTCGAAACCCTCGATCAGACATTACAGGACTCAGGCCTGCACGCCTGGGAGCCCGATCTTGCATTGCAGGTGCTGCACCTGCTGCACAGTTGCTGCGAGTTGTTGCCGCAGAACCACGCCGTACGTGAAAGCAAGGAAGAGATTTATCGCAGGCTGTGCCACCTCGACCTCGAAGTGGTACTCGAATAGGCCCCAGGGCCACAACCGCAAGGAGAAAAGCCATGGCCAAAGAAGGCTCGGTAGCCCCCAAGGAACGCATCAACGTCACCTTCAAACCCGCCACCGGCGGAGCTCAGGAAGAGATTGAACTGCCGCTGAAGCTGCTGGCAATCGGTGACTACACCCACCGCAAGGACGATCGCAAAATCGAAGATCGCAAGCCGATCAGCATCGACAAGATGACCTTCGACGAAGTGTTGGCCAAGCAAGAGCTGGGTCTGACGCTGAGCGTGCCGAACCGTCTGCAGGAAGATGGCGAGGCTGAAGAGCTGGCCGTGCAATTGCGCGTCAATTCGATGAAGGACTTCAACCCGGCCAGCCTGGTCGAGCAAGTGCCTGAGCTGAAAAAACTGATGGAACTGCGCGATGCGCTGGTGGCCCTCAAAGGCCCGCTGGGTAACGCACCTGCGTTCCGTAAAGCGATCGAAGGCGTGCTCGCCGACGACGAATCCCGCGGTCGCGTACTCGGTGAGCTGGGCCTGAACGCCGCAGCCCCGGACGCCTGAGACTCCAGTAGCCAAGGAAGCCAACACAATGAGCACTAGCGCAGCACAAGAGAAGAGCGCCGCCAGCGGCGAATACAGCATTCTCGACAGCATCATCGCCGAAACCCGTCTGACCCCGGACGACGAAGCCTACGACATCGCCAAGCGTGGCGTGTCGGCGTTCATCGAAGAGCTGCTCAAGCCGCAGAACAACGGTGAGCCGGTCAAGAAAGCCATGGTTGACCGCATGATCGCCGAGATCGATGCCAAGCTCAGCCGTCAGATGGACGAGATCCTGCACCACCCGGATTTCCAGGCGCTGGAATCGTCGTGGCGTGGTCTGCAGTTGCTGGTCGACCGCACCAACTTCCGCGAAAACATCAAGATCGAAATCCTCAACGTCTCCAAAGAAGACCTGCTGGACGATTTCGAAGATTCGCCGGAAGTCATGCAGTCGGGCCTGTACAAGCACATCTACACCGCTGAATACGGCCAGTTCGGTGGTCAGCCTGTGGGCGCGATCATCGCCAACTACTACATGTCGCCAAGCTCGCCAGACGTCAAGCTGATGCAGTACGTGGCCAGCGTTTCGTGCATGTCCCACGCGCCGTTCATCGCTGCTGCCGGCCCGAAATTCTTCGGCCTGGAAAGCTTCACCGGCCTGCCGGATCTGAAAGATCTGAAAGACCACTTCGAAGGCCCGCAATTCGCCAAATGGCAGAGCTTCCGGACTTCGGAAGACTCGCGCTACGTTGGCCTGACCGTGCCGCGTTTCCTGCTGCGCAACCCGTACGATCCGGAAGAAAACCCGGTGAAATCGTTCGTCTACAAGGAAACCGTTGCCAACAGCCACGAGCACTATCTGTGGGGCAACACCGCTTACGCGTTCGGTACCAAGCTGACCGACAGCTTCGCCAAATTCCGCTGGTGCCCGAACATCATCGGCCCGCAGAGCGGTGGCGCGGTTGAAGACCTGCCGTTGCACCACTTCGAAAGCATGGGCGAAATCGAAACCAAGATCCCTACTGAAGTTCTGGTTTCCGACCGTCGTGAATACGAACTGGCCGAGGAAGGCTTCATCTCCCTGACCATGCGCAAAGGCTCCGACAACGCGGCGTTCTTCTCCGCAAGCTCGGTGCAGAAGCCGAAGTTCTTCGGCATCAGCGCAGAAGGCAAGGCGGCAGAGCTGAACTACAAGCTCGGCACCCAACTGCCGTACATGATGATCGTCAACCGCCTGGCTCACTACTTGAAAGTGCTGCAGCGCGAGCAACTCGGTTCGTGGAAAGAGCGTACCGACCTCGAGCTGGAACTGAACAAGTGGATCCGTCAGTACGTTGCCGACCAGGAAAACCCGAGCGCCGAAGTGCGTGGCCGTCGTCCGCTGCGCGCTGCGCAAGTGATCGTCAGCGACGTTGAAGGCGAGCCGGGCTGGTACCGCGTGAGCTTGAATGTGCGTCCGCACTTCAAGTACATGGGTGCCGATTTCACCCTGTCGCTGGTTGGCAAGCTGGACAAAGAGTAAGAGCGACTCATGGACGGATACGGCAGCCTGTTCGAACGCCTCAACGGCGACGCACAACTACGCAAGGGCAACAGCCTTGAGGCTTGTGCCATGGCGTCAGTGGCTGCCCATCTGGCCAAAATGCTCAGCACCCGGGCCGGCAGCGTGCAAACGCTGGCCGACTACGGGTTGCCCGATCTCAATGACATGCGCCTGAGCCTGCACGACTCGCTGAGTCAGGCCCGCCTGGCCATCGAAAACTTCATCGAAGCCTACGAGCCACGCCTGAGCAACGTGCGTGTCATTTCCCTGCCGCGTGACCACGATCAACTTCGCCTGGCCTTCAGTATCGAAGGCCTGCTGGAAGTCGAGGGTTTCAAGCGTCAGGTCAGTTTCTCCGCGCGCCTGGATGGCAGCGGTCAAGTCAAGGTCACCTAAGGAGATCCCCGATGTCTGGCAAACCCGCAGCACGCGTATCCGACCCCACCGCTTGCCCGCTCCCCGGCCACGGCACCAACCCGATCGCCGCCGGTTCCGGCGACGTGTTCTTCGACGGCCTCGCGGCCGCCCGCCAAGGCGATGTCTCGGCGTGTGGTGGTGCGATGGTCGGCGATCTTGCGACAACCGTGTTGATCAACGGCAAACCGGCTGCGACCGTAGGTTCGGTTGGATCTCACGGCAATAAGGTCACGGCCGGATCCGGGACGGTGATTATTGGCAATTCGCATACGCCGGCGCCGTTTGTGCCGCCGGAGCCGGTCATCATTCTTGGAATATTCAATCGTGTCTTTGAATTCAAAACCGCAGATGGAAGAACGGTTGAAAATTTAAACTACATCATGCGCTCTGATAGCGGGATTGAGAAAACAGGCTCAACGTCAACAGGCATGTCAGGTGGTTTTTCAACTGGAAAGACGGCAGAGCCTGTAACTATATATATTTCGGCGGACTAGTAGGTATGGAGACCGTAATCAACATCGATGGTGTCGCTTACACGTTTGTGACTCAGGACGAGGTGACTACACTTAAAGTTCTTACCGAAACAACTGAGAGCAAGGATACAAAGCCGAAGAAAGTTGACCTTCCGTTGGCCTGGATTATTACGCGAAAAAGTGGTGTGCCGCTCTTCGCCTTGAAACCGGGTAAGGATGACTCTCCATTCAGAATTATCACTGCGGAGAAACTATACGCAGAAAAGGGTCAGTGGTTCGAACCGTTGGCCAGATATTATAGAGAGCTTGTCTGGATCAACCCGGAAACAACGCAGGCCGGATCAGAATCGCATGCGGCTTATAAACATGTTACTTGGCAGGAGCTGATCGACTTCGCAATCGTCGACCGGTTTTCATTCACTTTTCACTCTGGAATGCCGGGTGACTGGAAATTCCGTGCCGTGGGCGGTGCTGAGTTCTTGATGGTGTTCATGGAGGATAAACCGTATTGGACTGATGGCATTGGCCAGGTGCCGTTTGCGGTTAACACCTATAGAAAATATCTGCGAGAAACAAAGCAGGTAGAACTCGCAATAAAGCTGGCTGGTGAAACGGGTGTGACCTGGGGCGACGGCAAAGCCTATACCGGAGCAGAGCGAGGACCGAAAGACGTTTACGATAACTTCATCATATTGCGAGGGATATTGTGGGCAAAAGAAAACTGCAAGTTGGTTGTGAAAAAAGACACGGTATACGATAAAGGTATCCCGCACACAATTGAACTTACTGACGCACCTTATGTGCCTGTATCGAATGCGAAGTTAATAAATCCAATTTCGCAAGGCGATATGGATCAGTACGGGGCATGGAATAAATGAAAGCTCGTCGCTTAGTTGCCTGTATTCCACACCTGATAGTATGTGCCCTGTATATTCCTTTGCATAACTACGGTGTCGACGTATATATCGATATGTATGGCGGGTTGACATCGAGAGGTATCGGCATCGGTATGACGCCGGATCTAATGGTTCAGTATTTTGTGGTGATGAACGCTATAGCGTTTTTTGTCCCCAAGCTGAAATTAAAGGTCCTGTCTGTCTCATTAATGCTGGGACTTATTTTGTACTATTTTTTGCCTCACTACCCCGTCCGTGCGATGGCTTACACCTCGATGGGTGGTGTCCTGACTTTTGCGGCGATATTTGCTGGCCAATTGATTGATCGCGTTTTTTTTTCAAATCGAGAAGTTAAAGCATGACTGTTGGGCGTTATGGCCGACATTGCCCGCGGGGAGTTTCTTACCCGCATGAACTGTTCTGCTGTTTTTTTAAATGAGTTCCACTACCAGGCAGGTACCCCGTGTCCTTTAACCACTACTACCAAAGCGAACTCACCGCACTGCGCCAGCTCGGTCGCCGTTTCGCCGAGCGTAGTCCGGCGCTGGCGCCGTATCTGGGGCAGGCCGGGCGGGATCCGGATGTAGAGCGGTTGCTCGAAGGCTTTGCATTCCTCACCGGGCGCCTGCGCCAGAAGCTCGATGACGAACTGCCGGAGCTCAGCCATTCGCTGATGCAGTTGCTGTGGCCGAACTACATGCGCCCGCTGCCGGCGTTCAGCATTTTGCAGTTTGATCCGCTCAAGCGTTCCGGGCCGGCGCTGCTGGTCGAGCGCGATACGCCGATCGAGAGCAAGCCGATAGAAGACGTGCGCTGCCGTTTCCGCACCTGTTACCCGACCGAAGTCTTGCCGCTGGATCTGGCCGCACTGAATTACTCGGTGAAGGGCGATGGCTCGCTGCTCAGCCTGCGCCTGGAAATGAGCGCTGACGGCCACCTCGGCGAATTGGGGCTGAGCAAGTTGCGCCTGCACTTTGCCGGTGAGCGCTACATCAGCCAGATGCTCTACCTGAGCCTGCTGCGCAACCTCGACGGCATCGAACTGATCCCGCTCGACGGCGCCGGCAAGCCGATTGATGGCGTCAGCGGCAAGCCGATGGCGTTCAAGATTCCCGGCGACCGGGTGAAACCGGTGGGTTTTGCCGAAGAAGAAGCGTTGATCCCGTATCCGCTGAACACCTTCCGTGGCTATCGCTACTTGCAGGAATATTTCGCCTTCCAGGACAAGTTCCTGTTCGTCGACGTCAACGGTCTGGACATTCTCAAGGCGCTGCCGGAAGACACCCTCAAGCAGATGCGCGGCCTCGAATTGCGTTTCGACATCCGCAAGAGCGGCATCATGCGCATGCGCCCGACGCTCGATAACGTGAAGCTGTTCTGCACGCCGATCGTCAATCTGTTCGAGCACGACGCGCTGCCGATTCGTCTCGATGGCAAGCAGGACGAGTACCTCCTGCTGCCGGCGGAATACGACCTGGAAAACTGCGGTGTGTTCTCGGTGGAAACCGTCACTGGCTGGAAGCCCGGCGGTCTCGGTTATCAGGAGTACGTGCCGTTCGAATCCTTCGAGCACGACCCGAGTTTCGACGTGCCCAACAGCCGTCCGCATTACAGCATTCGCCAGCGTTCGTCCTTGTTGCATGACGGCCTCGACACTTACCTGAGCTTCGGCATCCGCCACACCGAAGCCCACGAAACGCTGTCGATCGAGCTGATGTGCACCAATCAGAACCTGCCGAAAAAGCTCAAGCTCGGCGACATCTGCATGGCCAGCGAGCAGACCCCGGAATTCCTCAGTTTCCGCAACATCACCCCGGCCACTCCGAGTTTCGCGCCGCCGCTGAACCGTGACTTCCTGTGGAAGCTGATCAGCAACATGTCGCTTAACTATCTGTCGCTGGCCGACGTCAATGCGTTGAAGGTGATTCTGGAAACCTACGACCTGCCGCGCTACTACGACCAGCACGCGGAAAAGGTCAGCAAACGCCTGCTCGGCGGCCTCAAGCACATCAAGCATCACCACGTCGACCGACTGCATCGCGGCCTGCCGGTGCGCGGTTTGCGCACCGAACTGACCATCGACCCGGAAGGCTATATCGGAGAAGGCGACCTGTTCGTCTTCGCTTCGGTTCTCAACGAGTTTTTCGCGCTTTACGCCAGTCTCAATTCATTCCATGAGCTGCGGGTAAAAAGCACACAGGGAGAGGTGTACCAATGGACACCACGTATGGGCCTGCAGCCCCTGCTTTAAGCGGGCTGACCAAGGTAATACGCGAGTACTCGCTGTTTCAGGCCGTGCTGTTGGTGATCGACCGGCTGCGCGAGGCACACCCGCATCTGAGCGAAGACGATCTGTATGACCAGGTCGAGTTCCAGGCCAACCCGAGCCTGGGCTTTCCGCGCAGCGACGTCGATCGCGTCGAGTTTTTCGAAGAGCACGGCAAGATGCGCGCGCGCATGCGCTTCAACCTGATCGGTCTGGTCGGCTCCGGTTCGCCGCTGCCGGCGTTCTATGGCGAACAAGCCTTGGGCGACAGCGAGGACGGCAACCCGACGCGCAATTTCCTCGACCTGTTCCACCATCGCCTGCAACGACTGATGCTGCCGATCTGGCGCAAGTACCGCTACCGCGCGAGCTTCCAGAGCGGCGCGATCGACCCGTTCTCGGCGCAACTTTTTGCGCTGATCGGCCTGGGTGGCGACGAGATCCGCAAGGCCAAGGAACTCAACTGGAAACGCCTGCTGCCGTACCTCGGTCTGCTCAGCTTGCGGGCGCATTCGGCGGCGCTGATCGAAGCCGTGCTGCGTTACTACTTCAAGCACGAAGACCTGGTCATCGAGCAGTGCATCGAGCGCCGCGTGGAAATTCTCGACGAGCAGCGCAATCGTTTGGGCCGCGCCAACAGCGTACTCGGCGAAGACCTGGTGCTGGGCGAGCACGTGCGCGATCGCAGCGGCAAATTCCGCATTCACATCACCGAACTCGACTGGCAGCGATTCCATGAATTCCTGCCGATCGGTTTCGGTTACCAGCCACTTTGCGCGCTGGTGCGGTTCACCTTGCGTGACCCGCTCGATTACGACATTCGCCTGGTCCTGCGCCAGGAAGAAATCCGCGAACTGCGCATCGGTGAGCAGAACGCCTGTCGCCTCGGTTGGACCAGTTGGCTGGGCCGCGAAAAAGCGGACGGCGTGGTGACCCTGGGCAGCAAAATTCATTAAGGACGTGAGCCATGATCAACGTAGACCTGCAACAACTCATCCAGGCGCTGGACGCCGAAACCCGTCGTGATCTGGAGCGTTCGGCCGAGCGTTGCGTCGCCCGTGGCGGCAGCAAGATCCTCATCGAAGACTTGCTGCTGGGCTTGCTCGAGCGCCCGAACGGCTTGCTGTCGCGCGCGCTGCAAGATGCTGACGTCGACGCCGGTGAACTGACCGCTGCATTGCAGTCGCGGGTCGAGCACAGCGCTTCGCGCAACCCGGTGTTCGCCCCGGAACTGGTGCAGTGGCTGCAAGACGCGCTGCTGGTGGCCAACCTCGAACTGGGCCAGACCCAGGTTGAAGACGCCGCGCTGATCCTGGCGTTGCTGCGCAACCCGATGCGATATGCCGGCAGCCGCTATCAACCGCTGCTCGCCAAACTGAACATTGATCGCCTGAAAGAATTTGCCCTGTCGCAACAGGAGCAACCGGCGGCCAACGGCAAGCCGGCGGCGCAAGGCGAATCGCTGTTGCAGCGCTTCACCCACAACCTGACCCAACAGGCCCGCGACGGCAAACTCGACCCGGTGCTGTGCCGTGACGGCGCGATCCGGCAGATGGTCGACATCCTCGCCCGTCGTCGCAAGAACAACCCGATCGTCGTCGGTGAGGCCGGTGTCGGTAAGACCGCCATCGTCGAAGGTCTCGCCTCGCGCATCGCTGCCGGTGAAGTGCCGCAAGTGCTCAAAGGCGTTGAATTGCTGTCGCTGGACATGGGCCTGTTGCAGGCCGGCGCCAGCGTCAAAGGCGAATTCGAGCGTCGTTTGAAAGGCGTGATCGACGAGGTCAAAGCGTCGCCGAAACCGATCATTCTGTTTATCGACGAAGCCCACACGCTGATCGGCGCGGGCGGCAATGCCGGCGGTTCCGACGCGGCCAACCTGCTGAAACCGGCGCTGGCCCGTGGCGAACTGCGCACCATCGCCGCGACCACCTGGGCCGAGTACAAGAAATACTTCGAGAAAGACCCGGCGCTGGCCCGTCGCTTCCAGCCTGTGCAATTGCACGAACCGACCGTGAGCGAAGCGGTGACCATTCTGCGTGGTCTGGCTCAGGTCTACGAGAAGAGCCACGGCATCTACCTGCGCGATGACGCGGTGGTGTCCGCTGCTGAATTGTCCGCGCGTTACCTGGCCGGTCGGCAACTGCCGGACAAAGCCGTCGACGTCCTCGACACCGCTTGCGCCCGCGTGCGCATCAGCCTCGCTGCTGCCCCGGAAAGTCTGGAGCGCCTGCGTGGCGAACTGGCTGAAGGCGGCCGTCAGCGCCAGGCCCTGCGTCGCGATGCCGAGGCCGGTCTGCTGATCGACCACGAAGCGCTGGAGGCACTGGAAGCGCGGCTGGACGAAGCCGAAAACGAGATGGTTGCGCTCGAGACCTTGTGGACTGAGCAAAAAGAACTGGCCGAGCGCCTGCTGGAACTGCGTCAGCAACTGGCCAAGGCCCGCGAAGCCGCAGCCGTCGAGCCGACCGTCAGCGTCGAAGAAGACGCCGAAGGCACCGTGATTGAAACTGTGGTCGCCGAAGTCGAAGAAGGCCAGAGCGTCGAAGCGCTGGAAGCTCAGCTGCATGAAACCCACGCCGCGTTGACCGCTGCGCAAGTCAAAGAACGCCTGGTCAGCTTCGAAGTCTGCCCGCGTCTGGTTGCCGAAGTGATCAGCGCCTGGACCGGTGTGCCGCTGGCGCAACTGGCCCGCGAGCACAACGCCAAGGTCGCCAGTTTCGCCACCGATCTGCGCACACGCATCCGTGGTCAGGAGCAAGCCGTGCACGCGCTGGATCGTTCGATGCGCGCAACCGCTGCCGGTCTGAACAAGCCTGATGCACCGGTCGGTGTGTTCCTGCTGGTCGGCCCGAGCGGCGTCGGCAAGACCGAAACCGCGCTGGCCCTGGCTGACCTGCTGTACGGCGGCGACCGCTTCATCACCACCATCAACATGTCCGAGTTCCAGGAGAAGCACACCGTCTCGCGTCTGATCGGCGCGCCACCGGGCTACGTCGGTTACGGCGAGGGCGGCATGCTCACCGAAGCCGTGCGTCAGAAGCCGTATTCGGTGGTGTTGCTCGATGAAGTCGAGAAGGCCGACCCGGACGTGCTCAACCTGTTCTACCAAATCTTCGACAAAGGCGTGGCCAACGATGGCGAAGGTCGCGAGATCGACTTCCGCAACACGTTGATCCTGATGACCTCCAACCTCGGTAGCGACAAGATCAGCGAACTCTGCGAAGACGGCGCGCGGCCGACCGCCGAAGTGCTCGAAGAAACCATTCGCCCGGTACTCAGCAAACACTTCAAACCGGCGCTGCTGGCGCGGATGAAAGTGGTGCCGTACTACCCGGTGGGCGGGCCGGTGCTGCGCGAGCTGATCGAAATCAAACTCGGCCGTCTCGGCGAGCGCCTGAACCGTCGTCAGCTGGACTTCAGCTGGTGCCAGAACCTCGTCGATCACCTGTCCGAGCGTTGCACGCAAAGCGAAAGCGGCGCGCGCCTGATCGATCATCTGCTCGATCAACACGTGCTGCCGTTGGTGGCCGACCGTCTGCTCGACGCGATGGCGACCGGCGAGAGCCTCAAGCGTGTGCATGCCACGCTTGACGGCAACTCCAGCGTGACCTGCGAGTTCGTCTGAGGTGGGCGTGATGTTCACTCAAGTGCCGCAGCCACTGGTCTATGCCGAAGCGTTGCTGGCGCAGTTCGCCAGTCTGTCGCGGGCGGCGGACAGTGCTGCGCTGCTGGGTGAATTCGTCCGTGGCCTGGCCGAACTGAGTGGCTGCGAACTGACGCAGCTGTATCTGCTCGACGCCACCCACACCTGCCTGGGGATGAATGCCGAGTGCCTCGACGGCGCGCTGCAACCGCGTCAGGCGGCGAGCCTGCCGGCGGATTACAACGGCGAGCAACTGCTGCAATTTGCCCTGTGCCAGAACCGCGTGGTGTGCCTCGACGACCTGACCGGCAGCCTGCACGAAACCAGTTTTCTGCCGGCGACGAGCACGCCGTGGCAGTCGCTGTTGTGCGTGCCGCTGGTCAATCAGCACAAGTCGGTTGAGGGCTTGTTGCTGTGTGCCAGTCGCCGTCGCACTGACTTGCAGGGTTTCGCCGACTCCCTCGGCCAGCTCGGCTCGTTCGTGCTCGGCCAACTGCATCTGCTGCAACGCCTGCGTCAGCCAACCGTCGAATCGGCCACCGCCACACGCAGTGTGCCGAGCATCAGCGGCTACGGCCTGATCGGTAAAAGCGCGGCGATGCGCCAGACCTACTCGCTGATCAGCAAGATCCTCCACAGCCCTTATACCGTGCTGTTGCGTGGCGAGACAGGCACCGGCAAGGAAGTGGTGGCGCGGGCGATCCACGATTGCGGCCCGCGTCGCTCCCAGGCGTTCATCGTGCAGAACTGCGCGGCGTTCCCGGAAAACCTGCTGGAAAGCGAGCTGTTCGGCTATCGCAAAGGCGCCTTCACTGGTGCCGATCGCGATCGTGCCGGGCTGTTCGACGCGGCCAATGGCGGCACGTTGCTGCTCGATGAAATCGGCGACATGCCGTTGTCGCTGCAAGCGAAGATTCTGCGCGTGTTGCAGGAAGGCGAGATTCGTCCGCTGGGTTCCAACGACACGCACAAGATCGACGTGCGCATCATCGCCGCGACGCACCGTGATCTGGCGGCGCTGGTCAGCGAAGGCAAGTTCCGCGAGGACTTGTACTACCGCCTCGCGCAGTTCCCGATCGAGCTGCCGGCCCTGCGTCAGCGCGAAGGCGACATCCTCGATCTGGCCCGACATTTCGCCGAGAAGACCTGCACGTTTTTGCAGCGTGATCCGGTGCGCTGGTCGGATTCGGCGCTGGAGCATCTGTGCAGCTACAACTTCCCCGGCAACGTTCGCGAACTCAAGGCACTGGTCGAGCGCGCGGTGTTGCTCTGCGAGGGCGGCGAGTTGCTCGCCGAGCATTTTTCCCTGCGCCTGGAAGCGATGCCGGAAGACAACAGCGGCCTGAATCTGCGCGAACGCCTGGAGCAGGTCGAGCGCTCTTTGCTCCTCGATTGCCTGCGCAAGAACGACGGCAACCAGACCCTCGCCGCCCGCGAACTGGGCCTGCCACGGCGCACGCTGCTGTACCGCCTCGGGCGCCTGAATATCAATTTGGGTGACTTTGATGGTTGAGCTACAGCACTTCTTCGAACCCAACACATACCCTGTGGCGAGGGGATTTATCCCCGTCCGGCTGCGCAGCAGTCGCAGTCCGGTACATACGGTTTCACTGAGAAATCGCGCTGGCAGGTTATGGGGGCGCTGCGCACCCCAACGGGGACAAGTCCCCTCGCCACGGGAGGTCGCCGTACCTCCAGGCTATGGCGCAAGGCCTCGATCTAGAGGCTTCGAGCCCACCTCAAAAACTTATTTCAGCGCCGCCCGCAAGGGTCGGCGCTTTGTGCTTTGTCTACACCTGGAGACCCTCTGATGTCTGTTCGTCACTGGCACGCTGTCCTGCTGACCCTCGTCGTTCTATGCGGCCTTGGCGGCTGTAGCGGCAATTACAAATTCAACGACAACGACTATCGCCCGTTGGGTGATCCGCAAGCGGTCAATCGCGGCAAGTGACCGCAAGGAGCATCAAACATGGAATTGGTTTTCGAAATGCTGAACACCAAGCAGTTCGTGCCCACCGAGCTGTGCCAGCGGACCTTCAAGCAGGCCGGCGGCGTGATCGGGCGCGGCGAGGACTGCGACTGGATCATCCCTGACCGCAAGCGGCACCTGTCCAATCATCACGCGATTGTCAGCTACCGCGAGGGCTCGTTCTTCCTTACCGACACCAGCAGCAACGGTGTCCAGGACGGCAGCAGCGGCGCGCGCCTGCACAAGGGCGAGCCGGTGCGCATCGAGCACGGCAGCACCTACATTCTCGGCGACTTCGAGATCCGCGCGCGGCTGGTCCGTGACCCGGCGACCTTCGACGGCGAAGTCGGCCGTCCGCGTGCCGCTGGCAGCATCATTCCGGATGACGCGTTCCTCGACCTCGACCCGCTCAATGCCCTCGAACAGCAAGAGCGCGTCTACTCGGAAATCGACGAACTGCTGTCGCCCACCGCCAAGCCGGAAGACTCCCGTCAACGTGCCGACTACGCGCGCATCGACATGGAAAGCCTGATGGTCCCGGAGCTGATCGCCGCCCCGGTCGAGCCTGAGCCGGCGCCTGCACCGAAAGCCGTCGAGCGTCAGAGCGAAGGTTTCTGGGAACACTTCGGCGCGGCGCTGGGCGTCGACGTCAAAGGCCTCAGCCACGACGAACGCGAAGCGCTGGCGCTCAACGCTGCGCGCCTGCTGCGCCAGAGCATCGGCGGTTTGCAGCAGAGCCTGCGCACCCGCTCCGAGCTGAAAAACGAACTGCGTCTGGCGCAGACCACCGTGCAGGGCACCAACAAGAACCCGCTGAAATTCGCCGTCGATCCGAGCGAAGCACTGCAGATTCTGTTGCAGCCAAGCAAGCCTGGACACCTGCCGGCCGAGCAGGCGATCTCCCGTGCATTCCGTGATTTGCAGGCGCACCAAGTGGCTTTGCTGACCGCCAGTCGCGCCGCCGTGCGAGGCACGCTGGAGCACTTCTCGCCGGAGCAACTGACCCTGCGTTTCGAGCGCGACAGCAAGCCATTGATTGCAACATCGGGTGGGCGCTGGAGAGCGTTCGGCCGCTATCACCAGGCCCTGCGTCAGGACGATGACTGGAGCGAGCGTCTGCTGGCCCGCGACTTTGCCCAGGCCTACGAAGAACAGATCCGCCTGATCTCCACCCTCCACACCGACCACCAAGGATGATGCGCATGTCTCGCCGCTCGACCGCTTTTTTCAAGACGCTGACTGCGCTCACCGTGCTGGTGCTGCTTGCCGGTTGCTCGTCGCTGTCGCCGTACTCGAAAGTGACCAAGATCAATCTGAAACTGACCGGCAGCGATCAGCTCAACCCGGACCTCAACGGGCGGCCGTCGCCGATCGTCGTGCGTCTGTTCGAACTCAAGCACCCGGTGACCTTCGAGAACGCTGATTTCTTCAGCCTCTACGAACGCGCCAAGGAATCCCTCAACCCGGATCTGGTGGCCAGCGAAGAACTCGAACTGCGCCCGGGTGAAACCGTGGAACTGAAACTCAGCGTGGAGGAGGGCAGCCGTTACGTGGGCATCCTTGCTGCCTATCGCGACCTGCCGGATACGCAGTGGCGCCACACCGTGCAGATCACTCCGCTGGAACTCACCGAGGCTGATCTGACACTCGATCAGGCCGGTATCCGCAATACCCAACAAGTGCTCGCCAAGGCGGATGACTGATCATGAACACCCACAAAGTCATTTGGCAGGAAGGCATGTTGCTGCGGCCGCAGCACTTCCAGCACAACGATCGTTACTACGATCACCAGATGAAAACCCGCACGCAATTGCTCGGTGGCTACACCTGGGGTTTTCTCAATCTGGAAATCGACTTGCAGTTCCTCAACATGGGCAAACTGGTGATCAGTGAAGCCTCGGGGATTCTGCCGGACGGCAGCCTGTTCGAGCTCGGTGGCAACACCGAGCCGCTGGCGCTGGACGTGCCGCCGAACACCGGCAACACGCCGATCTATCTGGCGCTGCCGCTGGTCACCGGCAACCACATCGAGGCCCGGCGCCCGGAGCAATCCGACGTGCTTGCGCGCTACACCGCGTATGACGCCGAAGTCGCCGACTCCAACGCCGGCGATGATTCCGCCAGCCAGGTCAGCTGCGGTCGTCCGGACTTCAAACTGTTGCTCGGCGAGCAGCAGAGCGATCAGGCCTACGTGAAGCTGAAAATCTGCGACGTGCTCGACACCACGCCCGACGGCGTCATCAGCCTCGACCCGGATTTCGTCCCGACCTACATTCAGGCCCACGCCTCCAGCTACCTGCTGTCGTGCCTGAAAGAAGTCATCAGCATGCTCAGCCACCGTGGCGACACCATCGCCGAGCGGATTCGCTCCAACGGCAAGGTCGGCGGCGCTGAAGTCGGCGACTTCATGATGCTGCAACTGATCAACCGTACCGAACTGCTGCTGCGCCATTACCTCGGTCTGGAACAAGTGCACCCGGAAGAGTTGTACCGCACGCTGCTGACCATGCTCGGCGATCTGGCGACCTTCTCCGGCGAGAGCAAACGCCCGCGTCTGGACAGCCGCTATTCCCACGCCGATCAGGGCGCAAGCTTCCGCAAACTGATGGAAGCGATCCGTCAGGTGCTGTCGATGGTGCTCGAACAGCACGCCATCGAGTTGATCCTGCAGGCGCGTCAGTACGGCATCATCGTCTCGCCGTTGCACGATCACAAACTGCTCGGCTCGGCTTCGTTCGTGCTGGCAGCCAGTGCCAACTGCGACTCCGAAGAACTGCGTCAGCGTTTGCCGCAGCACCTCAAGGTCGGCCCGGTGGAGCGCATCCGCCAACTGGTCAACCTGCACTTGCCGGGGATCAAGGTCAAACCGTTGCCGGTGGCACCACGGCAGATCGCGTTCCACTCGAACAAAACCTATTTCATTCTCGAACTCAGTTCCGAAGACCTGGCACAACTCGAACGCTCCGGCGGTTTCGCGTTCCACGTGTCCGGCGAATTCGCCGAGCTTGAACTGAAATTCTGGGCCATCAGGAACTGACCGACATGATCAAGGAAACGGATTACAACCAGGACGACAAAACCGTCCTGCTCGATCGTCAAGGCCACGGACCGGCATCGAGTCCGCTGACCGACTTCGCCGCGCCGCCGCGTTTCGAGCAACTGGAAGAACGCATGATCTACGCCGCGCGCCTGCGTCCGGCGGAGGCGTTCAACATCAGCCTCAACTCGCTGGTCGCGGCCTCGTCCGATCTGCTCTCGGAAGTGGTGCGTCTCAAGCACAGCGAAACCCGCGAAGACCTGTATGCGCTGAATGAGCGGCTGACTGCCGGGCTGAAATTGTTTGAAGTACGCGCCCTGCACAACGGCGCCGAAAGCAGCCAGGTGATGGCCGCGCGTTACGTGCTCTGCACCGTGGTCGACGAAGCCGTCGTGACCACGCCGTGGGGCAACGAAAGCGAGTGGTCGCAGATGAGCCTGCTAAGCAGCTTCCACAACGAAACCTTCGGCGGCGAGAAGTTTTTCCAGCTGCTCGATCGGCTGTCGAAAAACCCGGTCAAGCACCTGCCGATGCTCGAACTGATGTACCTGTGCCTGTCCCTCGGTTTCGAGGGCAAGTACCGCGTACAGGCACGCGGCATGCTTGAGCTTGAAGGCATCCGCGACGCCTTGTACCGGCAGATCCGTCAGTTGCGTGGCGACGTGCCGCGCGAGTTGTCGCCGCACTGGGAAGGCCTCAACGACCAGCGCCGCAACCTGGTGCGTATCGTGCCTGCGTGGATGGTGGTGCTCTTTACTCTGGTCTGCCTGGTGGTGATGTATTCGGGCTTCGCCTGGGTCCTGAGCGAACAACGCGACACCGTTCTGCATCCTTATCAGCCGCTTGATCCAGCCGCGGTACAACCGCAGGCGCAGCCGTAAAACAGGGACGTGTGATGAAAAAGTTTTTCAAGAAAGTCGGCGCCTTCCTGCGCCAGACCTGGGTCTGGACTCTGCTGCTGGTGCTGTTCGTGGCGCTGCTGGTGTGGTTCGTCGGCCCGTTGTTGGCGGTCGATGATTACAAGTTCTGGGAAAGCGCGACCTCGCGCCTGCTGACCATCAGCGTGCTGTTCCTGATCTGGGGCCTGACCATGGTCTTCGTCAGCTGGCGCGCGGGTATCCGCAAGAAAGCCGAGGAGGAAAGCGAGGACGGTCAGGACCGTATTCGCCGCGAAGAGCTGATCGACGAAGAACAGAAAGAGTTGAAAGCGCGGTTCAAGGACGCGCTGAAAACCCTGAAGACGTCGAGCCTGTATCGCGGTCGCAGCGAACGCTGGCGCAGTGACTTGCCGTGGTACCTGCTGATCGGTCCGCAGGCCTCGGGCAAAACCAGCCTGCTGGACTTTTCCGGTCTGGAATTTCCGATCAACAAGATCGACCGCAAGCTGACCCGCGACACCCTCGGCACCCGTCATTGCGACTGGTATTTCGCCGATCACGGTGTCCTGATCGACACCGCCGGGCGCTACACCACTCAACCGGACGCGGAAGTCGACGGCAACGCCTGGACCACCCTGCTGGAGCTGCTGCGCAAGCGTCGTCGCGGCCGTCCGTTGAACGGCGTGCTGGTGACCATTCCGGTGGAAACCCTCACCGGCGGCAGCGAGCAGGACATCGAGACTCTCGCACGCCAGGTGCGCAGCCGTCTGCAGGACGTGCATCAGAAACTGCACGTCGATGTGCCGGTGTATCTGGTCCTGAGCAAGGCTGACAAGCTGCTCGGCTTCGACGAGTTCTTCGATCAACTGACTCGCGAAGAAAGCGATCAGGTGCTCGGCACCAGTTTCCGCAAGGATCAGGTCGGCACCGACGTCACGGTCCTGCGCAACGAGTTCGAAGAGCTGCTGCGCCGCCTGAACAGCCAAGTGATCATGCGCATGCACTCCGAGCGCGACACTCAGCGCCGTGGGCGCATCCTCGACTTCCCGCATCAGTTGGGGCAGATCGGCGAGCGTCTGTGCCTGTTCGTCGACATGGCGTTCACCGGCAACCGTTATCAGCGCGCCACGCAACTGCGCGGCTTCTACCTGACCAGCGCACCGCACCTGACCCAGGAAATGGATTCGACCACCGCCGGCATCGGCGCCAGCCTGGGCATGAACGCCGGCGTGCTGCCGACTCTGCGCAGCGGTCGTTCGCGATTCATCCACCACTTGCTCAGCCAAGTGATTTTCCCCGAGGCCGATCTGGCCGGTCTGGACAAGCGCGAGCGCAGCCGCATTCATTGGGGCCAGCGTGCGCTGTACGTCGGCGCTCTGGCGGCGCTGGCACTGTTCGGCATGCTCTGGGCCGGTGGTTTCTCGGCCAACTATGAGCGTCTGGAAAATCTGCGCACGCTGGCGCAGAACTGGACCCAGCAACGCTCGGCCGTCACGCCGCGTGATGACGCCATGGGCGTGCTGAAAGTCCTCGACACCAGCTACGCCGCGACTCAGGTGTTCCCGAGCAAGGGCGACGTCTCGTACCACGAGCGTGGCGGCCTGTATCAGGGCGAAGAGATCAACCCGGTGGTGAAAACCGCCTACGAGCGTGAGCTGGAAGCGCAGTTGCTGCCACGGGTCGCGACCATGCTTGAGGGGCAGATCCGCGCCAACATGAAGGACCGCGATCGCCTGCTCAACAGCCTGCGTGCGTACCTGATGCTGAACATGAAGGATCGTCGCGACGCGGCGTGGCTCAAGGACTGGGTCGCCACTGACTGGTCGCAGCGCTACACCGGCAACACCGCGGTGCAGAACGGTTTGAACACGCACCTCGAGCGCTTGCTCAAGCAGCCGTTCATTTATCCGCTGAACGATCAACTGGTGACGCAGGCGCGTCAGGTCCTGCGCAGCGAATCGTTGGCCAACGTGGTTTACCGCATGCTCCGCGAGCAGGCGCGCAACCTGCCGGACTACCGCTTCAGCCAGCACCTCGGCCCGCAAGGTTCGTTGTTCATCGGCACGGAATACGTGATCCCGGGTTTCTACACCCAGCAGGGTTATCAGCAGTATTTCTCGGTGCAGGGCGCCGCGCTGGTCACCGATATCCTGCGTGACAACTGGGTGCTGGGCGAAGGCGCGGGCATCAGCGACATGGATTTGCGTCGCCTGATGGTCGAACTCGAGCAGCTGTACTTCCGCGACTACGCCAACTACTGGAGCGAAGCCGTTGGCCAGGTCGCACTGCCACCAATCAGCGACGCTGGCGAAGGCGCCGAGCAACTGGCGGGCCTGACTTCGGCCAACTCGCCGGTCCTCGCATTGCTCACCGAGGTGCGTGAAAACACCCGCTTCGAAGCCGCGGCTGATCCGGTCGATGAAGCCGGCGAAGCTGCCGATGCGCTGGCCGGGCAGAAAGGCAAACTGGGCAAGGTCGGCAAACTCGCCGCGGCTGCCGCCGACAAGGCTTCGGCGCTGAACGTGGCGAAGAATCTGCCGGACACCGCGAAGAAATCCCTGCAACGCCGCTTCGAACCGCTGCATCGTCTGCTCGATGACAATAACGGCCCGGGCGCTGACCTGACGCCAGCGTTCAGCGCGCTCAACGACCTGCAACTGCAACTGGCCGGCCTGGCCCGTTCCAGCACGCCGGAGCAAGCCGCGTTCGAGATGGCCAAGACGCGCATGAGCGGCCAGCGTGATGCGCTGACCAACCTGCGCAATGCCTCCGGTCGTCTGCCGCGTCCGCTGAGCGTGTGGTTCAACGTGCTGGCCGAAGACTCGTGGCGTCTGGTGCTCAACGATGCCTATCAATACCTGAACGGCCGTTATCAGAACGAGCTGTACAGCGTGTACGGCAAAACCATCAGCAAGCGCTATCCGTTCAGCGCCAGCAGCACCAGCGACGTGGCGATCAGCGACTTCCGTGAGTTCTTCCGTGCGCAAGGTACCGTCGACCGCTTCTTCGACAGCTACATGCGTCCGTTCGTCAGCGGCGATCCGGGCAACTACCGCATGCGCAGTGTCGACGGTCACAGCCTGCCGGTATCGAAGGTCTACCTCGATCAGATGGCGGCGGCGCAGACCATTCGCCAGAGCTTCTTCTCGATCAACCCGGCCGAGCCGACCGTGCAGTTCAAGCTCGAGCCGTACACCCTCGATCCGGCGGTCAGCCGTTCCGAATTCAAGTTCGGCGACAAGACCATGGAATACCGTCACGGCCCGATCCTGCCAATGACCTTCAAGTGGCCGACCGATGCTGAAGACGGTCGCACCAGTCTGGTCATGGACAAAATGGCCGGGCGTCCGATCGGGATCGAGAAAAACTCCGGCCCATGGTCGCTGTTCCGTTTGTTCGACCTGATGCAGACCGAGTACCTGAACGGTCGCGACGTGCTGGTACTGAAAGCCGACGTGGGCGGCCTGCGCGCCAACTACCTGCTGACCAGCCAGCGCACGCCGAACCCGTTCGACATGGGCGTGCTGCGCACCTTCCGTATGCCGGTGCAGCTCTGATGCTGGTGGCCAGTCCCTGGCGCAGCGCGGCGCGTACCGACCCGGGCAAGGTGCGGGCGCGCAACGAAGATGCCTTCCTCGACTCGCCGCAGCACGGGCTGTGGGTGGTCGCGGACGGCATGGGCGGTCATCAGGGTGGCGACATCGCCAGCCAGTTGATCGTCGCCAGCCTGGCTGAGTTGCCGCAACACGAGGACTTCGACGAACGCCTCAAAGCCATCCGCCAGTGCCTGCACTGGCTGAACCGGCGCTTGGGGCAGGAGTTGACGGTCACTGCCGGGCGTCACGACAGCATCATGGGCAGCACCGTCGTCGCGCTGCTGGTGGAAGGCAATCGCGCGGCCTGCATCTGGGCCGGCGACAGTCGTTGCTACATGTGGCGCGGGCAGCGGCTGTATCAACTGTCCAAGGACCATTCGCTGCAACAGCAACTGATCGACGAGCAGCAAATGAGCGTCGAACAGGCGGCAGCGCACCCGGCGGCTCAGGCACTCACCCGAGCCGTCGGCGCCGCCGACACACTGACCCTGGATGTGCTTGAACTCGAGGTCTATCCGGGCGATGTGTTTTTGCTCTGCAGCGATGGTTTGTATCAGGGCCTGAGCAGCGATGCCCTCGGCAACGCCCTCAGCCTCAGCGCGCCGCATGTCGCGCTGGAACGTTTGTTCGACGGCGCTCTGCGGGGCGCCGCGCGCGACAACCTGACTGCCGTGGTGATCCGCCAATGAGTGAACTCGAATCGCCCATCGATGACCTGCTGATCAGCGAAGAACAGGCCAGCAACCTGACCTACTTCGCCTTCGCCAAGGGCAACAAGGCCGAACCGTTGCGGGCGCCGACCAAGGCCAGCATCGGTGCGCTGCCGGATGTACTCGCCGGTCGCTACCACCTTGAGCGTCTGCTCGGGGCCGGTGGCATGGGCGCCGTTTACCGGGCGCGGGATCTGCTGCATGAGCAGTTCGGCGATCCCGACCCTTACATCGCGCTGAAAATCCTCAGCGAAGAATTTGCCGAATCGCCGGACGCCAGTGCCTTGCTCTACAGCGAGTTCGCTCTGACCCGGCGTCTGCGCCACGACAATGTCGTGCGTGCGCACACCTTTGAAGTCGACACCGACTGCCAGCGGGCCTTCATCACCATGGAATACATGCGTGGCCTGACCCTGGACAAATTGCTCTGCGAGCGGCCCCTCGGCCTGCCGTGGCAAGAACTGCGCGACATCGTCCTGCCGCTGCTCGACACGTTGGCCTACGCCCACCGTCGCGGCGTGCTGCACGGTGATCTGAAACCGAGCAACGTCATGCTCAGCGAAGACGGCCTGCGCCTGTTCGACTTCGGTCTGGGGCAGGCAGAGGAGGGCACCTTGCCCGGTCTGCCGCACCTTAGCCGCGAGCGTTTCAACGCCTGGACGCCGGGCTACGCCGCCCCCGAACTGCTTGAGGGCCAACCGTTGTCGGCCAGCGCGGACGTGTACGGCGTGGCCTGCGTGATCTATGAACTGGCGGGCGGCAAACACCCGTTCCGCCGCTTACCCTCGACCCAGGCCCGCGACGAGCACCTGGAGCGCGAGCTGCGCGCCCCAGCGAATCTACCCCAGCACGGCTGGCAAGCGCTGCGAACCGCGCTGAGCTTCAACCCGGCAGAACGCACCATCACTGCCCAACAATTGCGTGACGCCTTGGGCGCCACTTCGTCCTGGCTGCAACGTCTGCGACTTCGGGCGTAACGGATGACATTCGAACAGGGAGCACACGATGTTCAACTCAGCTAACGAAACCCACTTCAGCCTCAAGGTCGAAGACTACGTCGGCGACCTGCAAGTGCTGTCGTTCACCGGCACCGAAGGCATCAGCCAGGCGTATCGCTTCGACCTCGAGCTGGTCAGCGAAAACCCCGATCTGGATCTCGAACAACTGCTGCACAAGCAGGCGTTTCTGGCATTCGATCCACAGGGCTCGGGCATTCACGGGCAGATCTACCGCGTCGCCCAGGGCGATGCCGGCAAGCGCCTGACCCGCTACAAAGTCTCGATCGTGCCGCAACTGCAATACCTGCATCACCGCACCAACCAGCGCATCTACCAGCAGATGTCGGCGCCGAAAATCATCGCGCTGATCCTCGAAGAACACGGCATCAAGAGCAACGCCTACAGCTTCCAGCTCAGCCAGCCGTGCCCGGATCGCGACTACTGCGTGCAGTACGACGAAACCGACCTGCATTTCGTCCAGCGCCTGTGCGAAGAGGAAGGCATTCACTACCACTTCCAGCACAGCGAAAAGGCCCACCTGCTGGTGTTCGGCGACGACCAGACCGTGTTCCAGAACTTGGGGCAGCCAACTGCTTATGTGCAGGGCAGCGGTATGGTCGCCGACGAGCCGGTGATCAAAGCTTTCAAACTGCGCCTGGAAACCCGCACCACGCGCACCACGCGCCGCGACTACGATTTCGAAAAACCGCGCCTGCGAATGGAAGCCGCGTACAAACCGGACGGCAACAGCACTGAACCGGATCTCGAAGACTACGACTACCCCGGCCGCTTCATCGACCGCGCGCGCGGCAAGTTCCTCAGCCAGCGCGCCCTCGAACGCCATCGCGCCGACTACCGCCAGGCCGAAGGTCGCGGCGACCAGACCAAACTGGTCAGCGGCCACTTCATGGAAATGTCCGACCACCCGCGCAGCGAGTGGAACGACCTGTGGCTGCTCACCGAAATCTTCCACGAGGGCAAGCAGCCGCAAGTCCTCGAAGAAGGCGTGACCAGCGACACCACCGACAACAAGGACGACTTCCACCAGGGCTACCGCAACACCTTCCTCGCCACCCCCTGGGACGTGTTCTACCGCCCGGCCCTCGAACACCCGAAACCGCGCGTACTCGGCAGCCAGACCGCCATGGTCACCGGCCCCAAAGGCGAAGAAATCCACTGCGACCAGTACGGCCGCATCAAAGTGCAATTCCACTGGGACCGTGAAGGCCTCGCCGATGACAAAACCAGCTGCTGGCTACGCGTCTCCAGCTCCTGGGCCGGCGACCGCTACGGCGCCATCAGCATCCCGCGCATCGGCATGGAAGTCCTCGTCACCTTCCTCGAAGGCGACCCCGACCAACCGCTGGTGACCGGCTGCCTGTACCACAAGGAAAATCCGGTGCCGTACGCATTGCCGGCGAACAAGACTCGCAGCGTGTTCAAAACGCTTAGCTCACCGGGTGGCGGTGGGTACAACGAACTGCGCATCGAAGACAAGAAAGGTGCGGAGCAGATCTACATTCATGCCCAGCGGGATTGGGATGAAAACGTTGAGCATGACCAGAAGATTCGGGTCGGTAATGAACGTCACGACACAGTGGTGAAGAACACCTACACCGAGCTGAAAGCCGAGGAACACCGCACGACGATTTCCGACCGCAAGATTGAAGCGAAGCTGGATGATCACCTGACGGTTGGGCAGAACCAGCATGTGAAGCTGGGGACTGCGCAGCTGACCAGTGTCGGGAAAGAGATACACCTCAAGGCTGGGGACAAGATCGTTATTGAGGCGGGGACGGAGCTGACCATTCTTGGGGGTGGGAGCTTTATTAAGCTCGATGGCGGTGGAGTTACGGTGGTTGGGCCGGTGATCAAGATCAATGCGGGTGGCTCGGCTGGCTCCGGCACGGGGATCGGGATTAAACCGCCAGTGCTGCCGGGGGCGGCGGATAAGGATAAGGCGGGGAGTTTGATGGATCAGGCGTTGGGGAATGCGGTGCCTCAGAAAGCTGACCGTCGACCAATGCGAATGATCAGGTTCTCTGGTTGACCGTCAACGGATCAAAAAGGATTAGGTAAAAGTACAAATGACAGAGCCAGTGAAAGTTAAAAAGTGGTCTTACCCAATAAAGATTGGTGGTGCGGGTGGCACAGATCCACAGCAGTATTACGCGGCATTAGCGAAGGCGCAGGATGGTTATTACCCACTTGGCAGCAATGGCTTGTGGCATGGCGGCGTGCATTTTGATGAGGCTTCCGGATTAGTCTCGGCACAGAGCGAGGTTCGTTGCATCGCTGATGGGCAAGTAGTTGCCTATCGGATCGATGACACTTATCCAGCCACGGTATATACCGACCGTACCGCTTTTGCTTCGACAGGGTTTGTGCTGATTAAGCATGCCTTGGAGGTGCCGTCCCCTCCAGCACCACCTGCTGGAGCAGGTGGACCTCCGCCACCTGCTCCAGCTGCGGGACCGATATTGACGTTTTATAGCCTGTATATGCATCTGTTGGACATGGATGGCTACAGGACGAAAACGCCTATGTTGGAGCGCCCGTCATATTGGGTTAATGGAGGCTACCAAGTAAAAGCGGATGTGAAGGATCCCGTTGAGGGCCTGAATGCGCGCGCAGGGCTTCCCGGATCCGCGGATTACAGCAATATTCTGACGACTTTGCCCCGTGGAACCACGGTGACCACTGGAGAGGCGAGCGCAGATGGGAAATGGCTAAAAGTTGTGAGTGTGACGCCTGAAGCTGATCAGTCCGCGGCTATAGGCGGATGGGTATTCAAAGCCCAAATGAACAGTAAAGGCGGAAATCAGTACTTGATTGGCGAGCTGGCGAAAAACATTCCTGCTAATCAAGCCAAGGGGTTGAGGGTGCGTAGGAGCGGTTCGACCACCGGAGAGGTTATGTCGATACTGCCTGCTGGCACTCAGATTGAGATTAGCCAAGAGGGTGCAGTTGGTAACTACCGAAAGTTAGTAAAAGTTGTGAGTGGAAATCCAATTCCTGCACTTGCTACTGATGAAGCTGGCAATGTTGGAGGTTATGTATGGTTTCCCTCCCTTGAAACTAAGACTGAACCAAAGGATATGGGGAAGGTCGTTTTGCTCGATGAACCAGTGACCATTAAGGCTGGTGCGTTGGTTGGATTTGCAGGTCATTATCAAGAGCACGATGAAGGAGCACCTCGCAACCTAGTGCATGTGGAAGTATTCACGTGCGATGACATTGAGAAATTTGTTTCTCTTAGCCAAGGTGCAGCTGCTGCTTTACCAGACGATCAAAAAAATCTGTTAAAGATTCACAAAGATACGAAGCTAATTACTCATCGCCCAGATATAAGTGCGACCAATCCACCACAAGCCAACGACGCCGGTGTGGTGATTGGATATGATCTGGTTGTTCCCTCAAGTGTTTTAGAGGCCCTGCCGGATTCAAAAAAAATCAAACAATCTACCACTACCCCCAGCACAGGCAACGCTCCCGCAACTACAAGTACGACTAGATGGTGGCACCTCGAAGGGATACTGGGTGACGGCCAAGGAAATCCTATCAGCGGATGGGTGTGCGAAAAGGATTTGATGACCACTCGCCATAAACCGTGGGAATGGGTCGGGTTTAAATTTATTGAAGAGACCGGCAGTAATGCCGATCACTTTTCTTCGTTTCTTCACGATCGCGATATGCTTACCGAGGAAGAAAAAGCTACCTTCGTTCCTCTAGCTAGTAAATCTACTAAAGGCCCGGTAAAGGAAGGGTTGTACGACATTATTGATTCTGATAAAAACGACAAGCTGACATCTACTGAAATCCAAGCAGCACTTGCTAAGCCTTGGTTTGCACAATCTATATCCCAGCTTATCACTAAGTGTGAAAGTGAGTGGTTCTATGATGCGGCGAAATGGGATGCCCTAGATGAACTAATGGGGCATTCAGCGGATCGTCCGAACTTAGATTGGGTTGCGCAAAAGCAGCGAATCAATTCGTTGTCTTGGTGGAAAGAAGTTGCTGCAAAGGTAAGCCTTAATTCAGATGGAAAAATTTGGCACGTACACGTTGTTGCTCTGATAGCTAATTTTGATCGAAAAAAACAATGTGCTTGCAATGCTGTTGTGAAAGTTACCAGATACCATGGTCGTTATGGTCCAGCAGCTTGGGGGAATGGAAAATTGGGGGACGCTCCTCAATGGAGCGCTGTAGAGGCCGCTAGTAACGTATCAGCTTTTGAGAAAAAAGTTATTTCCGTCATGTGTGAAAATGAGGGGAAGGTGAATACTGTTCAAGCGTATGATAGTGAAATAATATCTGCAGGCGCAATGCAAAAAACTGTCAATATCGATGGCGAGGGCGAGCTTCCGATTCAAATCAAAAATTTCAAAAAACTCTATCCTGAAGAGTATGTAGAATTATTTGAAAATCAAGGCTGGCACTTGGACCTGAGTTCAGATAAACCTAGGCTATACTATCAAGATGCTGAGTTTTCAAACGGTGAAAAATTTGAGCGGGAGGCGTTGAAGAATAAATTAAGGGAAGGCTGCGGTGAGTTTAATTTTGGACATGTAATTCAGTGTAAGCCAGTAGCTGTTTTGTCTTGTGCAGTAGGATCGCCTGAATATGTAGAGCTTCAAATCTCAGAATTTGTTGAGCGCTTGAGAGATGTTCGTGTCAAGTCGATAAGTACGTATAGCTTTAATGTTGGGCAGCTATTTCTGTCAACACTTGGCTTAGCTACGGTTTTAGATGAGCACGTCAATCGTCCTGGTAACGTGGGCGCAAATTTGAAAAGTGCGTTAAATAAGTTTTTTTTACAGAACCCTACTGTAAGTAAAGATTTGGCAACCTGGGGTAGTAATCACGCACTCTATGAGCGAAAAATTACCGATATTTATGGACCTAATCGGGTCGGTATGACGGACCCATCAGATCGATATGAAAAGTTGAAGGCGGCGGTTAATGTTCAATAATTTCTTGTTCGCGGTTTTGGCGTTGTTCGCTATTGAGCCTAGTTATGCTGAGAATTCAAGTTTAGGATTGCTTGGCATAAACAATAGCAAGTTAAGCTTTACGGGGTATAACGAAAAATTTGGAGGGTGGAGTGAGGTTGAGTTTAAAAACTCTAAAGCTGAATTCAAGATTTACGCGATTCCTACTAAGGCTGATAATTTAGAAGAAGGAGTTGTGGCCAGTTCTGATGTGAGCATGATGTCTCCTCAGAAAAAATATTTGATCGTTCAAAGAACCAATGCTGGGGAAGTTATTGATGGGGATGGTAATAAAAAAATTTCCTCTCAAGCGTACTGCGACGTGATATCGCTAGAAACAGGTTGTGTTAAAAATATTGGTTCAGTGCAGCAGTGTGATGGTGCTTGGCAGGATGAACGGTGGAAGGACTCTACAGGAGATGTTTTTGATGCTGCTACGGGAGGGGTTCCACCAAGTCGATTGATTTCTAACGTGGCTGGAGTTACTGGAAGCGAATCTCGTGCTAGTGCATTAAAAGATTATGTTTTTATGGGGGTTCCTTCATATATGGCATGTTACCCACCGGAAAAAAGTATTCCAGCATATAACGATGTTGCGTTCTACTTTGCGCAGGGTGGTGAGCACCTATTAGCAATGCAAATTTATGAGCGTCTACTTCCTCTTGCAGCGAATAGGGTACCGTTGAAGCTTAATGTGGCAGATTCGCTCTGGGCGCTTGGTAAACACGAAGAAGCAATGGGCTATTACGTTGATTATCGTTCGGCGATGGCAAAGAAAGGCCTGCTGGGGAAAATGCCCGCGCGAGTTGCAGAACGATTGAAGTAGGTGGGATGATATGAGGCATTAGTGATCGTTTTACTTATGAAAAGAGCCAGTCTTTTATAGACTGGCTGCATAGGCGAAATGGGTAGGTAATAGGTTAGTAATTGTTCGAAAAAATGGCTGTTCATGAGTGGGCTTACAAATTACTTCATTCTCTGCGCCTAATGATCAGTGAAATTAGGAAAGGCCACGTTTTAGTAATGACCAAAAAACGTTGCCTGACTACGGCGTTCCTTATTTTCCATTTTTTGCTAGTTTATTTATTTTGAGATATACACAAATGATCCGACTCTTGCTGCTTTTGCTATTTATATATATGCGGAGGGGACTGAGGAAAAGGGGACGGATTTATTTGTTGCGTTCGATCGCTTTGAATTTGGTTGAGAACTTAAATAGATCTGGCCCGTTTGTCGGTTCTGACTCTATCTTCTGTCGCAGGCCCCTTCAGAATTGAACGGATCAATGAGTTTTTACGGACGCCAAGGAATGCAGATTTTCAGATTCAGCCTCATTTTTTTACTTTCAATACTGTCGCCTGTGGTCATGGCTGAGGGCACGATGATTGCCACCATCCTTCAGGCCGACTTTTCCAAGGACCCGGAAGTCCGGTTGCTTGTCAGAGTCGTTGATGTGGGTGGCGGTTCGGATACCCCTTCAATGGCGGTGCGAAATCAATGCCTGGAGAGGAAGGCGTCCGCAGAGCGTCCTGGGCCGGATCCGTGCTTTTCGATAGAGATCACGGAGAGCAAAAAGCAACGGGCCATTGTTCGGCAAACGCTATTGAATGATCCTCAGCGCACAACCGACCCTATCTATTTGGAAATTGTTTATCGCTCGGAGGTCAGCGAGAGCGATCCGACGAATCACCATCAGCGATCCGCCACACTGAAGATCGAAGAAAACGGCCTCTACAATTGGAACAATGAGAGCGAACAGGCATTGGCCGACGTTGAGTGGTTTCCCTCGGGAAATGGTGTTCTTGATCTGATGGTTCCTGACGCGGATGCATTGCTGAATTCTGTATATCGGGATCGTATGAGTCGGCTGGACGAAAGCGGTCAGAAAGCACTGAGGGAAACTCAAAGAGCCTGGATGAAATTTCGAGATGCGGAGTGCCAGGCCGACCCGAAATTGCATAAATCAGTTTTCGGTGAGTGGTCCGATGCCTGCCTAATTCGCGCGACGATAGAGCGTGCTCGCCAATTGGCTTTGGCACCGGACAAGAGCAGACGTTGAAACGGACAAGCCAGAGCATTCGCGCGAAAGCGTCGACTTGGATGAGCATGAACAAACTTTTCTTTCTCTTTTTTGTGCTATTTCCTTTAGGCGCTCAAAGCGCAGTCACCACCGAATCACTTTGCTTCGAACTATCCCAATCGAGCCCGGTAAAGTTCGAACTCCGTACCTACTACGACGAAGCCAGCAAATGGTCCGGTGGCTTCGTCAAGTACGCCAAGTCCAGCGAACCCATTTCAATTGTGCTGACGGATTACGAGGACGAGATGCTCAGTCCCGATGCGCCTTGGCAGAGCACCACAACCTGGTCTGAAGTCATCAACGGCAACGTCACGGGAACCTATCAGTTCGTGTCTCAAGGGACGCACATCGTCTCGATGTCTTACACGAAGAGGTCTAACGGCAAGGTTTTTTCATTTCGGAAATAACACCAGCATCGACTCTTCTCTGGAGTCCGGATGCAAGTGGGAGTAGGGCGAGTACATGCAATTCAAAACTCTTGCGGTATCACTGCTCGGCCTGATGTGGACGATCCCGGCGTTAGCCGAAACCACCACGTTCAGTCCAACCAAAGGCGTCGACGCGACGCTGGTTCTCGAAGGCTCCAAGCTGAGCATCGCGGTTAAAAGCGAAACGCACAGCGAGTCGCGAACAATCGATTTTGAAGCCGAAAACGAACTCCACATGCAGTTCGATGATTTCAACTTCGACGGCGCCAAGGATTTCGCGATCTGGCAGCTCGATGACGGCATGGGCACTTATGACTACTACCGAGTGTTCAATTATCAAGCCATAACCGGCACCTTCGAAGAGTTACAGCCGGACTGCGGCGATGGATTCGTTAACCTGCGCGTCGACAAAAAGCGTAAAGCGTTGCTCAGCACCTACTGGGAAATGAACATGCCCAAGCAATGCATCACCCGATTCACCAAACGCAAAACCTGAATGACTCAAGGAAGAACACAGTGAACCGTTTTGTTTTAACCCTTCTGGGCTTACTGCTGCCGGCTTCAGCTGCCTACGCGCAGGACGACTGCCGCAATGTCACCTCAAGCCTGGAAATGGTGCCCTGCTCGGAGGCGGCGAAGAAGGCTGCCGATACGCAGTTGAATGTCAGCTACAAGCAGTTGATGACGCGGCTTGAGTCTGACTATCGAACAGATCCGGCGTTGGGTGCGGAGTACGCGGCGAAGGTTAAAGAATCGCAACGTGCGTGGTTGAAATTGCGCGATGCGAACTGCCCTTTGGAGGCGTTCGAGATCGAGACGGGGATGCCGGCGCATGTGTTCGCTGTCAACTCGTGCATCGCCAGAATGAGTCGTGAGCGCTCGGCGTATCTGGACAAGATTGTCCCTGCTCTTGCATCCGACAAGAGCGCTTCGACGGCGCCGGCCAGCGGCGCTTGCCCCTCGGAGGAGTTCGCGCCGTTCCTGACGGCGTTTTCCGCCAGCAGCGAATCACAGCGCCGTCTCACTGCAATGACGGTCAAGTCCCTGGTGTTGAAACCGGTGGCGGGAAAGGAACGTAGTACCTTTGAGCCTTCGACCTCGGGAGTTAGTGGAACAACGTTCACCTATCCGCTGATGGCTGCAATCACACCCGGCAAGACACCTGGAGTCGAGATCGAAGAGGTCGACGACAGTCACGTCAACGTTGTGGATAAACGGGCGGGTAACAGCAATGTGAAAATCTTCAACTTCTCTCGTCAGGCGTGCTGGGTGCTTGAGGGGATTGAGGATTGGTCGATCAGTGAGAAGGATCTTGTCGCAACACGTAATCCAGGAATGAGCCGCGCCGAGAACTTCTGTGATCAGCGTGCTGAAGCTTTAGGTGGGCTGGGGTTTCTTGAGCAATACCGGCTGACTGCGGAGCTGATTGAAGCGTCCCTGGAGAATTTTGTGTGTGCTGCTGAGTCGGGTGATGCACAGGCGAGCCTGTCGGCGGCAAGCCTGAGTCTTTCGCAAATGGCATCTCAGTTGGAAACCCCTAAGGTTGAGGTTTTATTCAAAGCGGCTTCGAAAATACCAAAGGGTGCGATGGGCTATGCGACGTTTCTTTGTTCAGGAAACTCCACCGACTATAACGGCCCTTGCCTTCACCCCAAGCAGGCAGAAGAGCAGGTTATGCGGGCGATTACCATGGGCTCCACGGACGCGATGAATTACCTGGCCTCTACCTTTGAGGGTGGGGAGTTAGGAACGAAGGATATATCGCGGGCGTTAGCCTGTTATCAAATGGCGGCTGACAAAGGTGACCAGTTGGGCGTCTTCAACGTGGGGCGATTGGGATCGTCAGCCACGGCGCCGATCAAAGTCAGCCACTGCATTTGAATTTCGAGCGCCTGTTTGAGGCGGTTTTGCACAAGTTTTGTCTGAATCCCTTACCCTAAAACGTTTAACGCTTGAGCATCTGACGACCCCGATTTTCCTTTAAACTCCCCACCCCCAAGGAACCCGCTCAGGACACGGAATGCCAGCCTCTTCTTCCTCGCTTCGCCCAGCGTTGGTGCTTTGGCTATATGCCGCTGCGATCACGCACATCCTCGCCGGTCTTACCCTGACCTGGGCCGGTGACTCCGGCTTGCTCGATGGCTACCTGCAAGTCCTCGAACTGTCGTTCTGGGGTGCCGATGCGGTTCCCACCGCCGGCCACGAACAACAAGTCTGGTGGCTCGCGCTGTTCGGCGCGACGTTGCAAAGTTATTCGCTGTACATGCTCGCGCTGGTGCACTTGGGCAATCGCTTGAAAGCCCCGGCAGTCTGGGGCTGGTTGAGCGCCGGCATCCTGTTATGGGCGCCGCAGGACATGTGGCTTTCAGCGCAACAACAGGTCTGGTCGCACTTGTGGCTCGACGGTTTTGCGTTGCTGGTGTTGTTGCCGCCGTTGTTCTGGCTGTATCGGCATGATCGCCGGAAGCCTCCTGCAGTAAAGACACCGAGCCAATCCAACCCGTTTGCCGGCAGCGCTTTCAAACGCGTGCTGATCACCGGCGGCACCGGGTTCATCGGCGAAGCCTTGGTCAATCGATTACTCGACGCGGGCCATTCGGTCAGCGTACTGACGCGCGATCCGTTGAGCGCGGCCAATCTATTCAACGGCCGCGTCCGCTGCGTGCATTCACTCATCGAACTCAGTCATGACGAAGCCTTCGACGTAGTGATCAATTTCGCCGGCGCCCCTGTCGCCGGCCCACGCTGGACTCCCAAACGTCAGGCGCAATTGCTCGCCAGCCGAGTCGGCACCACCGAAGCGCTGATGACCTGGCTGAAGAACACCAAGCACAAACCCGCGCTATGGATTCAAGCCTCGGCCATCGGTTTCTACGGCGTGCGCGATGCCAGCGAAAGCCTCGACGAACACGCCAGCAAGGGCGACGGTTTCATGGCCGAACTCTGCGCGCGTTGGGAAGCCGCCGCGCAACCGGCCACCGAGTTTGGCGTGCGTCAGGTAGTGCTGCGTCTCGGCGTGGTGTTCGGCCCCGGCGGTGCGTTGACGCCGTTGCTGCTGCCATTCCGCCTGGGTTTCGGCGGGCGCATGGGTGACGGTCGGCAGATCATGAGCTGGGTGCACCGCGACGATGTGCTTCAGGTGATCGCGCGGGCTTTCAACGACGACAGTCTGCGCGGCACCTACAACATGGTCGCGCCGGAAACGGTCAGTCAGGCCGCGTTCGCCGAGCAGGTCGGCAAGGTCCTCAAGCGTCCTGTGTGGTTCCACATTCCCGCCGCGCCAGTGCGTGCAATGGCGGGGGAGATGGCGCAGCTGTTTTTCGACGGTCAGCGCGTGGTGCCACAGCGTTTGACCGAGGCTGGCTACACATTCCGCTATCCAATCCTCGACGCGGCCCTGCGCGATCTGACCTGAGGATCGTCCATGAGCAAGCCGTTGATGTACCTGCTGGCCGGCAACGGCAGCGCTGCCGATTGGTGGGATGACGCGCTGCCGCACTTTCAGCGCTACGACGTGGTGCCGCTGGAGTTGCCGGGCTTCGGCGCGAATCCGCAGCCGCCTTGCGAGGATCTCGCGGACTACGCGCAGACCTTGTTGGCGATGACGCAGAAGGGCAGCGCGATCATGGCGGTCGGGGTCAATGCCTTGCTTGTATTGCATGCGTTGCAGCGTCGGCCCGGACATTTTTCCCGCAGCGTTTTGTTGGCGCCGGTCGGTGCGTTTTTGTGGCAGCGTCGATTGCCGGCGCTGATGTCATCGCTTCCGATCCGCAAGACCATCCACTGGCTGCTGTCGAACAAACCCACGCTGTTCGCGCGCAAGTTTTCCAACCAGACCTGGACGCCCGCGCAGTACCAGCGCATGGGCGCCGGCTATGCGCGCTGTCGTGCGTTTGTGCCGCACTGGGATCTGGTTCGCGCCGATACTGCGTTGCCGCTGCTGGAGTGGATCAGCGATCCGGTCGAGTTGGTTTGGGGCGATCAGGACGCTGTACTCGGCATCGAGCAAGCTGCGGCGTGGTCGGCGATTCTTGCGCGCGCTGATCTGACCATCAGCCTCAAATCTGGTTGGGGTCATTACCCGTGGATCGACTCGCCTGCGCAGTTCGCGCAGTGGCTGGAGTCGGGCGAGCGCGGGTTTGTCGCTCACACCAAGGGCGGGCGTTTGCGCCTGGCTGAACTGGCGCGGCAAGCGGTGCCGGCAGCGCTGACCCTCAACGATTGCAGCGATCCGCGTCTGCCAGCATTTCTCGCTGCTCAACCTGATGTGACCTGGGCGGTGCGCTCCTCCAGTTATGGCGAGGATCAGGCCGATTCGGCGAATGCCGGTTTGAGCACAACCTATCTGCGCGAGCCGTCCGCCAATGTGCCGAAACGCATCGCCGAGCTAACGGCCGAAGGCGTCGAGGAAGTGGTGGTGCAACGCTTCATCACGCCGCTAGTTTCCGGGATCGCGTTCGTGCGCCATCTCTCGGTAGAACTGGAGTGGGTTGAAGGCCATCTCGAATCGCTGGCTGACGGTCATGTCAGCCCCTCTCGGGCAACGCTTTCGCGACTCGGCGATGCGTGGCGCAGCGGCACGTTCACGCCGTCCCACGGTTTGACCGAAGACCTGCTCTGGCGCTTTTTGCAAGACGTACTGCGCGTATTCCACTATGTGCCCGGCGACGTCGAATGGGCCTGGGATGGCTCGCAACTCTGGCTGCTGCAATACCGGCCGATCAGCGACTACGGCTGGCGCCGGCACCTGACCGCCGCCAACATCGCCGAGATCCTGCCACCGCAACCGAGCGTTTTTGTGGAGTACGCCCAGCGCCGGGCAGCGGCAAGTATTCCGGCGATCATGGCGCGTTGGGATGCGCGGGTGTTGCAGGACAACGAGCCGTTCACCGCCGTGTTCGGCGGCGCGTCCTACATCAACAACGACCTGTTCCTCGCCCGACTCGCCGACTGGGGCATTAGCGCCGCTAACTACGCCGGTGAAGTCGGCGGTGCGACGCCGCATCTGCCGTGGCAACCGCTGAAGATACTGCGTTCGTTGCCGCTGTTTTTGCGTATGCAACGCAAGGCTCGCGGCCATTTGCTGAACCTTGAAAATGGCTTGCAGCGCTTCGATCAGGAACTGGCTGAACTCGTCGCCCAAGCTGCCGATGGTCAACAACTCGCAGACTGGTTCACCCGGTTTTACGTGTTCGTGGTGCAAGGCAATCTGTGCATCGCCACGGCGCTGGCCAGCAGCGGCGGTGACGCGTTGGGCCGCCCGCCGACTGCTTACGACAACCTTGAAAACAGTCCGCATCGATTGCCGTGGGAAACCGATCCGGCCACCCCTCGGCCCGCGTCGAGCGATCTGCCGCTACAGCCATTCCCGCAATGGTCTGGACTGATCCGCCTCGCGCATTCGACGGGCCTGCCGGGCCTTCGCGGTTACTACCTGCAAGTGCGCGAGTGGTACCGCGACAACCTCATGCGCATCTTCTTCCGCCTGCACCACGCCATGCCGCTGGCGGATCGCGAACATTGGTTTGCACCGCACCCCGATATGCGCACCCGCGATGGCAGCTTTTGGCAGGACGGTCGTGAAGGTGCGGAGCTGGCGACCGGGTTCATGATTTATCCGGGGCAGGTGCAGGGCATCCTCGGCGCCGACATCTTGCTCGAAGACACCCTCGATCCCGGGCGGCATGCACACTACCAAACTGCGCGGGCGGTGATTGCGCGGATGGGTGGGCGCTTGTCGCATGGCTCGACGTTGTTGCGGGAGTTGCGCAAGCCGTCGGCGGTGATGCCGCAGGTGGATCCGGCGTGGGTGGGGTGTGAGGTGGTGTATCGGGATGGGGAGTTGGAATTGATCAATTCGAAGGATGCGAAGTGAAACTACGATACCTCCGCGAATTGATCTTTGGTCTGGTCGCGCTTTTACAGGTGGGTTATGTGACTGCCGCAAGTGCTGTGTTGGTCGGTAACGAGCCCGGCCAGTCGCCGGTTGCGCAAGGCCCGACCGAGACAGTTGTAGACATGGGGTCGTGTCGGTTCTCCATGCCGCTGCTGCAGAACCAATGGCTGAAGTTCGACGATTTCTATTCGGTATTTATCGCAGCCAAACAACTGCCAAAACCGTCCAGCGCTCCTGGCTTGTGGCAAGCGCAGACGTCGAGTGGTGCCGACTGGCACTTCGAGAAACACGGCGACCTGAGCCAGCCGTGGTTTGGTTTGATGTGTGAAAACTCGGAGTACTTTTCGCTTCTCACCGACTGGAAACCCCCGGAAGACGATGCGTTTGCGGTGCAAATCCTGCGTGACGACAACGACCGCAGGTGTCCGGCGACCCTTACCGATCAGGGCTGGGTGCCCAATTCGCTGGCCGGTCGTGCGAACACCTATACCTTTGAGCAATGGGGCGGGGAGAACTCTTCGGGATTCATTTTCGGTTTCCACGACAAGTCACGACGGCACATAACCCGCGTCGCTTTTTGCCTGCTGAGGGGCAAAGACGTGCTGATTGGCTCGGCGGAATCGGGTTCATCCGCCCCGCTGGCGATCAGCAACGAAGGGTTCGAGCAAATCAAGAACGCGGTGCGCGTCATTGCCTTCGAATGAACATCCCCAAAATGCATTACGTCGACGGAGCTACAGCGTGAAAGGATTTTCGGTTCTTCTCGGCAGCTTGATATTGGCTGCCGCGTCCATGGCATTCGCTGCCGATCCAGCCTTCAAGGATTACACCGTCACGCCAGTTTTCACCGGCCCTAACCATAAGCTGGTGCCGCAAGAGAACAGCAGCCCAATGATGGATCAGGCACGGGTGCAAGCCCTGAAAGGCAAGGTCAACTTCGCCGGCCATTACATCCTTCACAGGCTCGGCTGTGGCGGCAGCGCCATTTGCGGCGAAGTGCTGGACGCCCAGACCGGTGAGGTTGTTGGCGGTCTGCCGAATGCTTACGACGGCAGCACCTTCGGCATGGTCTACCAGCCCGATAGTCGCATGGTCATCGTGTCCGGCATCACGCTCGACGGCGAAGAAGATGCGCAGGGGAATGCTTTGGAAAGTGGTAATCGGGATCGTTACTACGAGTTCGTGAACAATGAGTTTCGGCTGCTGAGCATGACCGATGTGGAATCGTCGCCGATGGATGAGGAGTGAGTGGATGAACCGTCTTCTCGCGGGCAGTCTTAAGCGGTTGATGTTTGTCATGGGCCTGTTAGCTTCAGCCAATGCCTTGTCTGAAAATATTCAGATCGTGGGGGTTGGCGGGCACTTAGTGACGCTGAAGGACAAGACATGGGGCAGGCCTGCTGCGGAGTCGGCGGTTGCCTCGATTACCGCCAATGGAAAAACGTTTCCCCTCTATGTACCCGCGGTGGGTACTGAAACGCATGAGGCTTGGTTAAGTCCCGACAAGAAAACATTGCTCCTCCTTCAGACTCTGTATGGCGTTGTCATTGGCCAAGAGGGTGAAGAAATCCCGACAGAGGAAACTGGTTGCGGGGTCATTTCGATGGAGACCGGTTGCGTGCTCAGTCAGCACGTAGCCAGGTTTTGCTACGGCAAGTGGGAGGGCAATCGGTGGACTTCCGGAGAAGAGGATGCGTCTGACCTCGTCATGCAGACGCCGTCTCCAAAGGACTTATTGAAGAAGGTCTCAAATATTGAGATGCCGCAATCTCGCGTGGAAGAACTCGAATTCAATCTTCGCACTATAAGTCCAGAGTCCTATATGGCTTGTCACCCACCGGCGCGCAATGTTCAAGCTTTCAACGACTTGGCCTTCTATTTGGCCGAGGGCGGTAGAGATGAGTTGGCGCTGAAGTTTTATCGCGGCGTTGAGGCCGTTGGTAAGCGCACGGTACTGATGTTGAACATTGCCGACTCGCTCTGGCGCCTTGATCGCAAAGATGAAGCGCAGCGCTATTACAGCCAGTACCGCGACGCGATGAGAGCCGACGGCAAGGCGCAGAAAATACCTCAACGTGTCGTTGAGCGATCCGTCATTCAGGGAATGAAAAATTGAACATGTTTGCGCGTTTTATCGCGTTGTCCTTTGGATGCCTGTTTGCCTCTTTTGCGATGGCCGAGGACGACTGCAAAGAAATCACCGTTAGCGCCCAGGTTGATCGGTGTGTGGAGGCAGCTCGCAAAGAAGCCGACACGCAACTCAATGCCAGCTACAAGAAGCTGCTGGGACGGTTTGAGGCTCAACAACGGCGCGACCCTGAGCAGGGTAAGGCGCTGGTCGCCTTGGCCAGAGAATCCCAGCGCGCCTGGATCAAGCTACGCGACACCACGTGCCCGCTTGAAGCCACGGAAATCGAGCCTGGGGTGGCAGCGCATGTCACGACGATCAGCAACTGCATGGCCAGAATAAGTCTGGAGCGTGCGGCCTACCTGGACACAATCGTCGCTGATGAGCCGGGTAATGTGGTCGATCTCAACAAGGTGTACCTGTCCGGCTCTCAGCGCTTCGGCGATGTCGTGGCACGTTATGTCAGCACCTTTGGCAGCCCATGCCTGACGGTCCAGATACTGGCGCCCAACGGCGGTTGGAGAGTGCTGTCCTCCAAGCGGTTTTGCAGTTTCGAGGGCAAGGCATTTTGGACGGACTATGCCGATGCCGGGTTTGAGGATCATGTGTTTGCCGAGGATGGGTTGCACGTGACGCTCAGTTTGACGGAGCTTCGTGGGCTCGGAGAGAAGCGCCTTGCTTGTGTGATTCCGATCAAGAACGAGCAAATCAAAGAGCTGAAATGCGGCGCGCCTGAACCCGGTGCCTAATCGGGGCTCAATTGGGACGTATTTGGACATCATTTGATTGAATCAAGGATTGAAGAAAGTGAAACGCGTATTGCAGAGCGTTCTCTGCGCTCTAACTTGTTGTCTCGCTGTACCGGGTTCTCCCGCGCTTGCTGCGCCCCAAGTCCTCAAGGAAATTCCGGCTAGCTTGTTGGGTGATGCATCACGGCAAAACGTATTTGTTCTGGCAGGAGATGCGGACGAGGCCTCCAACCGGTTGTTGATTGCGCCGGTGCAGGCACGTAATGAGGACATATTGCTCGATACGTCGAAGGCGCTGCCTCTGATCAAGAGTCAGTACTCGTCTGCGCTTCAAGGTGTCTTCAGCGTCCATGTACTCAAAGGTCGCCCTGGCGTCATGACCGTCATTGATCCACAGGCTGAGGAAGCTGTGGTCAAGCAGCCGTTCGTTGAGGCTGGGGATTACATCGCGCTGGTAACCAGCGAGGAAGATAACGCGGTTTACAACTTCAACCTGTTGTTCGCCTTCAATAGAGGCTCAAAGCAGTTTGAGCTGAAAGCTCTGCTGGAAGTGGCGAACAACGACTCCTGTGACCGGTCGCTTGTTAGCGTAGTGGAGTTGCCGGTGCAGACACTGGGGCCTATCACTCTCGCTTCTTTCGATGGGCGTGAAGTGCTGCAGAAGCTGCAGGTTGCTCGTACTGGCAGTATTGAGGGCGTTAGAAAGAAATTGATGACCGTCAATTCGGCTGATTTGCTGGATATGGCGCTGGCGGCCTACCGAAAGGGTGATGACTCTTCCTTCAAGGATACGATGAGCTACGCGTTGATGGACGGTGGCTCGCATGACACTTGTCCCCCGGATAGCTATATCGTCGCAAAGTACTACTACCCGCAGCGTCCAGGCTGGTCCAACGACCTCGGTTTTCTGCTCGGCGAGGCGGGTTACTACGCTGAGTCGATTGAGTTGCTCAATGCAGTGATTGCCAACCACCCAAACAGGACGGTTGCTTACCTGAATCTCGCTGACAGTTATTGGGCCGTGAACGATAAAGAGCGGGCGGTGGCGGCGTACAAGCAATACGCATCGCGAATGTCTGAAGCGGGGAAGGTTTCGAAGATCCCGGCGAGGGTGGGTGAGCGCTGTGCTGGACTCTCCAAGAAATGATTCGGGCCCTATTCCCGTATAGTTCGCAGAAAAGCACTTTCAATTGCCCATAAGTCGCTAAGGAATGATCGGTTTGAAATCGTCGTTTGCGTTTATTTCTGCGCTTCTTCTAATACCGCTGACTGCCCTAGGTGAGGTTACCACCGAGGTTTCCTGCTTCCGTTCGTTGGAAGGCAAGAACATCAATTTCGAGTTTCGATCCTATTACGACACCGTCTCACGGTGGAGCGGAGCAGGGGTCAAGTACACGAAGTCCCGAAAGGTCATTCCACTTGTCTATCGGAGTGTCGAAGAGGAAGTCATGGCAGAGGGGCGGCCTTCTCAGTTCACGACAACTTGGGTAGAAGTGTCCGAAGACTCGCTGACAGGCGAATACGAAATGGTCAGCCAGGGTGCTCGAATTTACCGGATGACTTACACGAACTACAAATCCGGAAATAAGTATTCATTTGAACAAGACATCACCATGGATGCATCTCCAGAGACAGGCTGTCGGTGGTAAGACAGGGATCATCGAGAAAGGGGGCTCAACGCCCCCTCTTTTTCATCCGTGAATCTCGCTAAGGCTTCGCCGCCACGCTTCGCACTTCAATCTGGTCGAGCGTCCCTTCCACCATCAATCTGACCCCGTCCGCCATCCTACTCAATGCCAATGCAACCGAGCGGCGTGAGCCATCTATGTCGTCCGCAAGATCCGCAGCGATGATACTGATAGACAGCAGGTCTTCCGAAGCGTTGGCCAGGAGGGCTTCGGCGTCGATGTCCGGGTTCAGGCTGAACAAGCCTTCACGGCGCGGGGCCTGAGGGAGGTCGGATTTGCCGAAGTGGTGATCGAGGGCGCGTTCGGCGGCTTCATGTAGTTTTCTTGAATCGAAGGATTCGTAGGGGGAGGTGTCCTCGGTGTTTGTCGTTGAATTGGTCATCGGTGTAAATCCCTTGGAGTAAGAAGAAATTGCTCCCGAATTCGGACTTGCACATCCGGTCACCGAATGCCCGATGACGCAGAAAGCCTATCGGTGATCTTCAAGCTCGCCTAGTTCACGGACAGCCCCGCACTTTGCAGGAAATTTCCCATGGATTCGCGGGCCGGAAGAGCAAAAGATCGCAGGCTTCGCTAGCTCCTACACGGATGTGTTTCTTCAGGTGTAGGAAAGGTGAGTGGTGAGACGCGGAGCGTCTCGGGATGCATTCTCACGCAGAGCGGGGGAACGATCAGTGGGCGAGCGCTGAATCGTGACTTGGCGGTCATCGTGCGGGAAATGGTCTGCATCCTCTTCCAATAGAGTCAGATACTGGCGTTATCGTCCGAATCCCTTACACTGCCCCGGCCGTTCATTTTCCTTTTGAGGCTGTGCGCATGAAATTTCGTTTTCTCCTGTGGATGATGGGTTTGTTGATGGGTAAGGCCAGCCGGACAAATCCTGCGTTCCAGCAGCAGTTGGGTGACAAGGATCTGGTGTTTCAGCTGCAGACGCTGGACGGGAAAGTGGCGCGGCATTTCGTGGTCAAGGATCAGCGCATCACCAGCAAGTCTGGCGTGGTGGCAGAGCCGGCGTTTGCGATTGCGTTTAAAGATGCCGGTTATGGCTTTGCGACGATGCAGGCGAAGAACAAGCAGTTGGCGTTTATGCAGGGGATTCAGGACAAGTCGATCCAGCTCAAGGGCAATCCGGCGCTGGTGATGTGGTTTCAGGGGTTGATGAAGTATTTGAAGCCGAGGAAGGCGAAGGCCAAGGCTTGAGATTTTTTCGGGTTGGCTTCAAGCGAAGCACGATGAAGGATCGTGCGTTCTTTGGCTCGCAAAGTCGTTATTCAGGCCTGTAAAGACGGTCGTACTGTCATTTCTGTCAGGTGCTTTGCTCATCTTCGCGATGCTCTACTCAAGCTCCGGTCCCGAAAGGACGCAACGCACTTGATGGAGCAAGAACATGACTCAGGCTCAGGACTTGACCACCCCAGGTACCCCCGATCCCTCTTTCGCCCTGAATGGTTTATTGAAGTTGCCGATACCGGGCATTGCGAGCCATGAGGCTGCAGCTGTTTTGGCCCTTCCCGACGGGAAGTTATTGGTCGTACTTCCTCTGGAAGGAAGTGACGCGCTGCTGGCCATCGCCCGATTGAACGAAGACGGGACGCTCGACAAGTCCTTCGGAAGCCATGACACGGGTTTCGTCGAGATATCTATAAACGGCGCTAGCATCAGCACCGTGTTTGGACTCGATGCGTTGCCGGACGGCGGCTGGCTGGTGCGCGTTCAATACTTCACGCAGAAGGCCGTCGACGCTGGCCAAGCAATGATCCGCTTGAAAGGCAACGGTGAGCTGGACGATTCGTTCGGCGATAAAGGCGTGAGTTTATTTTCTTTCTACACGATCCCGGGCTCCACGCTTGCGTCGTCGGCAGGGGCGAAGTCAAGCCAAAAGTCCCCCGCTACAAATGCCTTTACCGGCTCTCCAGTTCAGCAGGCCGATGGCAAAATCGTCCTGCTCCATTTCCTGCTGATCGATGAGCCATGGCCATCGCCCGTCGTGATGCGTCTTTTGGCGAACGGCTCGCTCGATCAATCATTTAACGGCGCGGGCTACGTCTCGGTGGATGTCGGTGCCACCTCGAGCACCGCCGGCGCTATCGCTGTTCAAGCCGATGGCAAGGTGCTGGTTTGCGGATCCTTTCAGAATGGTGAGACAGGCTCCGGAGTTTTTCTGGCACGTTTGGACGCAGCGGGGAAGTTGGATAAGGAATTCAACAACGGACAAGCGAAGCTGCTTTTCAACGAGGATGGCGAGCGCTCTCTGAAAGCCATTTCGGTGCGCGGAAGTGATGGCCGGATCGTTGCGGTCGGTGATGCCTGGCAAGAAAACGTCCACGGCGGGTTAGTGGTTGTGCTGAACGCCAGTGGAGCATCCAATCTTGTATTCAATAATGGCCAGCCTCTGTTTTCCCCGTTACTGCCAGACGGATTGACGTGGTGGCATACATCACAGCTCGACGGTTCGATCATTGTCGTTGGTGCCGGGGATTCAGCGGTAATGACCGCGCGCTTTCTTGCTGACGGCAAACTGGACACGGCCTTCAACGGTATTGGCTATACGCTCTTCGATGACGTCGCGGGGCCAGTGTTTCCTCGGGATCTGGCAATCATGGAGGACGGCCGAATAGTGGTGTCCATGACCCACACCAGCCTGTCTGATCCTTCACGGGTGGATGGCTGGATCACTCGCTATCTCAGCGCAAACCTGACGGGTGGCACGCTTGATTTTGATCCGTCTTTTGGTGACAGCGGCATCGTCAGATTCCCCCTTGGAGGACTGTCTGAGTTTGACGTAAGAGCGCTGCTGGCGCTGCCCGACAACAAGTTGCTGGTGGCTGTCCGTCGACGCAAGGATGGCCTGGAAACGCTGATCGCCCGGCTTCTGGAGAACGGCCAACTGGACCTTGAGTTTGGTGAAGAAAGGACCGGATTCGTCGAGATCTCACTCAAGGACGGTCTATATATGCACTCGATGCTCGAGCTGACGCCGTTCCCGGATGGTGGTTGGCTCGTTCGCGCCGAGTACCAGAGCAATGGGCCTGTTGTTTCTGCTGGGCTGGTTGTTGTGAAACAAGACCAAGACGGGCGGCTGGATCAGGACTTTGCTGACCAGGGTGTGCGTTACCTTCCTTATGCGCAGATGGGGAGCGCGGGTCATGGCGGCGACGCTGTTTTGCAGCAGGGCAAGAAAATCCTGCTGGTCAGCTCCGTCGAAGACGGCACTGGCCGTTTGAGTGGCATCGTCATGCGGCTCAATCCGGATGGCTTCAACGACATCACATTCAATGGTGCGGGATTCGCGTTTGTCGAACTCGCTGGCATTGCACACCAGCACAGTTCTGCGCAGGTGGTCGCGCATCAACCTGACGGCGGTGTAGTGGTTGGTGGCAGCTACAGCGGACCCTCTTCGGGCGCTTACGTCATTCGATTCGACGCTAACGGCCAGATCGACAGGGAATTTGGCGAGAACGGTAACGGCGTCGTGATCATCTCTGGAGAGGACGATATCCACCTGTCCGCCATTTCAATTGTGGATGGCAAAATTGTTCTTGCAGGGTCTGCCGTAAGGGACGGTGCCATGCGTGGAGTGATTGCGGTCCTCACGTCCAAAGGCTCCTACAATCTCGTATTCAATGACGGTAAACCATTGTTCTCCGACTTCGTCCCGCAAGGCTTGAGGTGGTTGCACTGTGTGGCGCGACTTGACGGTTCAATCGTCGTCAGCGGCGATACCGGGATCGGAGTAACTGACGATGATCCGAGTGCGATCACGGCGAAGTTTTTGGCAGACGGAACACCAGACCTGTCATTCAATGGCACAGGGTTCAGTATTTTCGACGAGGACGGCGTCCTGGAAGCTCTTCATGACATGGCGCTTTTGACGGACGGCCGAATTGTAGTGGGAGGGTATTTCATTGGAAGCTTCCCGAATCCGCAGGGCTGGGTGATTCGGTACCGAGGTTGATTACGCCAATCAACAGTTGGCCGCAACACACCCGCTCCTGGGGATCGCATCGATCTTGTGGGAGCGGGCTTGCCCGCGAGCTTTTCAGCCCTGGCTGAACTGCGAAGCCAGTTCACGCAACAGCACTTCAGCCTCAAGCACTTTGCTGACGACATCGTTGGCTTTGTCACGGCTCAGGCCGACGCGTTCAAGCAGGGCATCCGGAATGTCTTCATCCGGCCCGGAGCCGATCCCGCGGCTGCGCAGCAGGCGTACGGCCAGGCAGACGAGGTTCGGGTATTCGGCGTAGGCGCCGTCGTAGCTTGGGTCGTGCTGGAAGCGCAGGGCGGTGGCCAGTTCATCGGGCATGTCCCAGTAGCGCATCAGCCACGAGCCGATCTGTTCGCGGCTGATACCCAGCAGGTGTTGCTCGATATAGCTGTGGCACAGATGCGGATTGACCTCCAGGTGGCGGCAGATCAGTGAGAAGTGCGGCGGAAAGACGTGGGCCAGCAACAGGTAACCGAAGTTGTGCAGCAGACCGGCGAGGTAGGTCAGGCCGGCTTCCGGGCGCTGGGCGCGGGGCATGGCGCGGGTCAGGCCTTCGATGACGGCGGCGGTGTAGATCGACTGCTGCCAGTACGGCGTGGTGTGTTGCGGGTGGTCTTTCGGCAGGCTCAGGGTCTTGCCGAGGGCCAGGCCCAGCGCGAGGTTGATTACCAGATCAAAACCCAGCACGCGAACGATTGCGTCTTCCACCGAGCGAATCTTGCCCGGCGAGGCGTAGTACGGCGACGCCGCCCAGCTCACCACTTGCGCGGCCAGCGCCGGGTCGGTTTCGACTACGCCGGTGATGTCGTCGATGGTGGCGTTGGGGTCGACGCGCAGCTTGATGATTTTTTGCGCGGTTTCGGCCAGCGGTGGAATCTCGATGGTCGCTTCCAGACGTTGCTGAATGCGCCGCGCGGTGAACGCCTGCACAGCCTGGGTGATTTCCTCGCGGTCATCGTCCGGGCGGTCGAGGTTCGGGCGGATGCTGCTCAGGGCTTCGCCGAAGTTGGCGGCGCTGGCTTTGGTCAGCATCGATTTGAAGTCTTCGCTGCTGATTTCCAGCAGCAGGCCCGGCTCGCCGGAGTTGATCAGCAGCTTCGGCTCGCGCAGCAGGCTTTCTTCGTAGAGGCACGGCGAACTGGTCAGCGCCGGCAGGCCCGGCAGCAGGCTCAGATTGTGTTTGCCGAGCATCTTTTCCAGGCGCTCGGTGGACACGGCTGTAAGGCGGCGACCAGTGAGTTCGGCGAGGCGGTTGAGATCCAGCAACTGGCTCTGTGGAAACAGCACCATCAACGCGCCCACGGCGTCGTCCAGCAACACGGCCTGCACCTTGCGCGAGGCATTGAGGCCGTGGTGGTCGAGCACTTCTTCGTAGGCAACGCCCAGCTTGTTGAGCAGCAGCCGAATAACAGACGGAGCTTGCGGAGATTCGGGGACGAGAGCAGCTTCGGTCATGGTCTGTATCCGTTTTTGAAACAATGGCAGGAGTATAACCAGCTCTGTAGGAACGATCCTGCACAAACTGCGACGGTGCTCACACTTGGCCGTATTGCTGCCCATGGCGCAGCCAACGGTCAAGCAGTGGGCTGACGTGGGTCGGCCAGCGCTCCAGCAAAGCCTGGGCGGCGTCGCGCACGGCGGGCAGCAGGTCGGCGTCGCGCATCAGGTCGGCGACCTTGAATTGCAGCAGGCCGGTCTGACGGGTGCCGAGCATTTCCCCAGGGCCGCGCAGTTCGAGGTCTTTTTCGGCGATGACGAAACCGTCGTTGGTCTCGCGCATGATGCCCAAACGCTGACGGCCGATCTGCGACAGCGGCGGGTGGTAGAGCAGCACACAATGGCTGGCCGCGCTGCCCCGACCAACCCGACCGCGCAACTGGTGCAGTTGCGCGAGGCCGAGCCGCTCGGGGTTTTCGATGATCATCAGGCTGGCGTTGGGCACGTCGACGCCAACTTCGATCACGGTGGTGGCGACCAGCAGTTGCAGGTTGCCGGCCTTGAACTCGGCCATCACCGCAGCTTTTTCAACCGGCTTCATGCGCCCGTGAATCAGCCCGACTTTCAATTCGCCGAGGGCGGCGGTGAGGTCCTCGAACGTGGTTTCGGCGGCCTGGCAAGTCAGCTCTTCGGATTCTTCAATCAGCGTGCACACCCAATAGGCCTGTCGCCCTTCGGCGCAGGCGCTGCGTACTCGCTCGATGACTTCGACGCGGCGGGTGTCGGTGACCAGCACGGTGTTGACCGGCGTTCGCCCGGGCGGCAACTCGTCGAGGATCGAGGTGTCGAGGTCGGCGTAGGCACTCATTGCCAGCGTTCGCGGGATCGGCGTAGCGGTCATGATCAGTTGGTGCGGGCACATGCGCCCGCCAACGCCTTTCTGCCGCAATGCCAGACGCTGTTGCACGCCGAAGCGGTGCTGTTCGTCGATGATCACCAATGCGAGGTTCTTGAAATGAACTTCGTCCTGAAACAGCGCGTGGGTGCCTACCACCATTGGTGTTCCGCTGGCGATCTGCTCCAGAGCGGCGACGCGGTTCTTGCCCTTGAGCTTGCCGGCCAGCCACGCGACTTCAATGCCCAGCGGCTCGAGCCAGCGCTTGAAGGTGATGAAGTGCTGTTCGGCGAGAATCTCGGTCGGCGCCATCAGCGCGACCTGATAACCGGCCTCCAGCGCTTGCAACGCGGCGAGGGCGGCAACCACGGTTTTGCCCGCGCCAACGTCACCCTGAATCAGCCGCAGCATCGGTTCGTGCTGGCTGAGGTCATAGGCGATTTCGTTGCCGACTCGCTGTTGCGCGCCGGTGGGGTTGAAGCCGAGGTTCTTCAGGTATTTCGGCGGCAGCCTGGTGGCTTTCGGCATCGCTGGCGCGCGCAGGGAACGCATGCTTTCACGCAGACGCTGCTGCGACAGTTGATGGGTGAGCAGTTCTTCGAAAGCCAGGCGATGCTGCGCCCAGTGATGGCCGAGGGCGAGCTCATCGACATCGGCGTCGGCGGGCGGATTGTGCAAGTAGCGGATCGCATCGGCCAGCGGCGCCAGTTGATAGTCGCGGGCCAGTTCGGTCGGCAGCCAGTCCGGCAGGGTGCTCGGCTTGAGCAGTGTCAGGGTCTGCATGCACAGCTGGCGCAGGCGCTGCTGGGTCAGGCCTTCGGTGAGCGGATAGACCGGGGTCAGGGTTTCGTCCACTGGCGGCGGTTCATCGCCGGTGATCGCGCGGTATTCCGGATGATAGATTTCCAGGCCTGAGGCGCCGGGCCGGGCTTCACCGTAGCAGCGAACCCGCGTGCCACGCTTGAGGCCTTCTTTCTGCGCATTGCTGAAATGGTAGAAGCGCAGACTCAGCCCGCCGGTGCCGTCCTGCAAGCGCACGACCAGGCTGCGCCGGCGACCCATGACCACGTCGGCACCGCTGACGGTGCCTTCGACCACGGCGTCCTGTCCCGGCCGCAATGCACCGATCGGCACCACGCGGGTGCGATCCTGATAACGCAGCGGCAGGTGGAACAGCACGTCCTGCAGATTCTCCAGGCCGACCTTTGCCAGTTTCTCGGCCATGGCCTCGCCGACACCCTTGAGTGCCGTCACCGACACTTGCGACAGCTCCGTCATGACGCTCGCTTAACCGGCCGTAACCGGCGCGGCAGGCTTGGCCACCGAACACAGGCGAATGGAGTCGGCGAGGATCTCGATGGCTTTCGGCCGTGGGAAGCTCGCGCGCCAGGCGATCGCCACGGTGCGGAACGGCACCGGCGCGGTCAGTGGACGCACTTCGATCACGCCGGGGGCGTAGTGATGGCTGTCCACTGCCGACAGCGGCAGGATCGAGATGCCCAGGCCGGACGCGACCATATGGCGAATGGTTTCCAGCGAGCTGGATTCCACCGTAGTGTGCTTGGCGCCGTCGTTGCCTTTGGTCAGGGTCGGGCAGGCCTCGAGCACCTGATCGCGGAAACAGTGGCCTTCACCGAGCAGCAGCAGGCTCTTGTCGTTGAGCAGGCCGGCGTCGATGGACTCTTTCTTGGTCCACGGGTGCTGGGCCGGCATCAGGACGTAGAACGGCTCGTCGTAAAGCGGCAGGGTCAGCACGTCGGCTTCATTGAACGGCAGGGCGATGATGATCGCGTCGAGCTCGCCGTTGCGCAGTTTGTCGCGCAGCACGTGGGTGAAGTTTTCTTCGATGTACAACGGCATCTGCGGGGCAACCCGGTGCAGTTGTGGAATCAGATGCGGGAACAGGTACGGGCCGACGGTGTAGATGGCGCCGACTTTCAGCGGCGCGGTCAGCTGATTCTTGCCGGCCTGGGCCAGTTCGCGAATGCCTTGGGCCTGTTCCAGGACCTTCTGCGCCTGGGCGACGATGCCTTCGCCGACCGGGGTCAGGCGCACGGCGCTTTTGCTGCGCTCGAAAATCAGCACACCGAGTTCGTCTTCAAGTTTCTTCACGCCCACCGACAGCGTCGGCTGACTGACGTGGCAACGCTCGGCGGCATGGCCGAAGTGCTGCTCTTGGGCGAGGGTAACGATGTAGCGTAATTCTGTGAGGGTCATAGCAAGCGTCCATGAAGATGCGCGCCAAGCATACCGGCTGCAATCGATAGACGCACGTTATCAGACTGCGGGCTGAGTGCGACACCGGTCGAGGACGGTTTGCCGCTGGCAGATATGCAAAAGGCACCTTTCGGTGCCTCTTCCTGTTCACGCTGAGCCCTGTGGGAGCGAGCCTGCTCGCGAAAGCGGTGGGTCAGGCAAAAAATGTGCTGACTGACACGACCTCTTCGCGAGCAGGCTCGCTCCCACAGGTTGCGGTGTATCTATCGGCGGCGTTCGAGCGAATAAACAAACGGCGCAACAATTTCGATCGAGCCGTTGTTGAGCATGTCGGCCGGCGGTTTTGGCAGCGGTTGGGCGCGGCGGATCATGTCCAGGGTGGCCCGGTCCAGATCAGCGTTGCCAGAGCGGCCCACCAGTTCGAACGACAGCACATTACCTTCGCCATCAACCACGAAGCGCAGACGATTCAAGCCTTCCTTGCCACGCGATTGCGCACTCTGCGGGTACTTCTTGTACTTCTGCAGATGCGCGAGCAGGGTGCCTTGCCAACTGGCCTTGGCCGCCAACTGAGCCGGCGACGGACCTGGTGCAGGCTGGGCGGATTTCTCCGTCGGCGCCTGGGTCGGCTGAGTGTCGGCCGGTTTTTCCTCGGAAGGTTTTTCCTTCGGCGGCTCGGGCAGCTTTTTCTCGACCGGCTTCGGCGGTTTTGGCTTGGGCTTCGGCTTGGGTTTGGGTACCGCGATTTCCGCTTTCGGTGCTTCAGCCAGTTTCGGAATCGGCAATTCTTCCACCGGAGCCGGTGGCTGCGGCGGTGTGACGACTTTCGGCGGAGCCGGCGGTGGCGGGGCAGGCAACGGGGCCAGCTCGACCATCATTGCCTGCGGCGGCAATTCGATGGGCGGGCGGGCAGTCCAGTTCAGCGCCAGCGCGATGGCCAGCGCATGCACGCCCAGCACCACGGCCAGGCTACCGCTGTAACGCGTCAGCTTATGGCGCGTCGTGATCATTTCTTGGCTGCCGTCTCAAGACCGACCAGACCAACCTTCAGGTAACCGGCGGCGCGCAGGCTGTCCATCACGCTCATCAGGTCGCCGTAATCCACGCCTTTGTCGGCCTGGAAGAAGATGGTGGTGTCTTTCTTGCCCTGGGTCTTGGCGTCGAGGGTAGCGCCGAGGGTTTCGGCTTTCACTTCATCGTCACCGAGGAACAGGCGCTGGTCAGCTTTCACACTGAGGAACACCGGTTTCTCCGGCCGCGGCGCCGGTTTGGCGGTCGAGGCGGGCAGGTCGACTTTGATGTCTACAGTGGCCAACGGCGCGGCCACCATGAAGATGATCAACAGCACCAGCATCACGTCGATGAACGGCGTGACGTTGATTTCGTGGTTCTCGGCCAGATCGTCGTCTGCGCCTTCTTTCAAATGCAGGCCCATGGCCGATTACCCCACTTTAACCATGTGCGGCTGCGAGCTGCGCTCAGGCTGGTGGTCGAGATCGCGGCTGACCAGCAGCAGGACTTCTGCCGAGGCATCGGAGACCTGCGCCTTGTAACCGGCGATGGAGCGGGCGAAGACGTTGTAGATCACTACCGCAGGAATCGCCGCAACCAGACCCAGTGCAGTGGCCAGCAGGGCTTCAGCGATACCCGGTGCGACAACGGCGAGGTTGGTGGTCTGGGTTTTGGCGATGCCGATGAACGAGTTCATGATGCCCCACACGGTACCGAAGAGACCTACGAACGGTGCGGTCGAACCGATGGTGGCGAGGACGCCGGTGCCGCTGCTCATGTTGCGACCGCAGGCCGCTACGAGGCGCTCAAGGCGGAAGCTGACGCGTTCCTTGATACCCTCTTTCTCGCGGCTGTTGACCGACAGGCGCATCTCTTCGAGCGCGTCGTGCACCAGCAGGTTGGCGAGGGTGCCTTCTTTACCAGCGGTGGCGCTGGCTTCCTTGAGTGTGGTGGCTTTTTTCAGTGCGGCGATTTCGCCACGCAGACGACGCTTGGCGCCCATCAGCTCGAAGCCTTTGGCGATCCAGATAGTCCAGGTGATGATCGATGCGATGGCCAGACCGATCATCACGATTTTCACGATGATGTCGGCGTTCTGGTACATGCCCCACGGCGACAGGTCGTGGGCCATGCCCAAGGTGTTGTCGGCTTCGAGGACTTCAGGTGCGTCGGCCGCGTCGACAGCCTGCACCGGATCGGTGGCGGCCGGTGCAGCCGGAGCGGCAGCGGGTGCGCTCTGCTCGGTGGCGGCTGGGGTGGCGGGCGCTTGAGCGTCGGCGAAGGCGGCGGTCGGTGCCAGCATCAGGCTGAGCAACAGAGCCGCGACGGCGCTCCAGGCGCGAGGTCGAGTGGTTGGCGAAGCGGGAGTTTGATTACGTGTCATGCTGGCCGGACCTGAGATAGAAAAACGTTGTTGCTCTTCCAGGCCTCGTGAGGCCGAGAACAAAAGTGGCGTGCATTATTGCAAGTAATTCTTGTTAACAAAAGTAATAGAGTAACTTTTTTTCCTTCATCGCTAGCCGTTCGTCCTGTGCCAGAGCTAGTCTGTGCCTTTCCGATGGGAGTTTTCTGATGTCCGCGCCTTCTGTTTTGATTGCCGGTTGTGGTGATGTCGGCAGTCGTCTGGCCACGCAATTGCTGGCGGCTGGCTGGCAAGTCCATGGCCTGCGCCGGGATGTTTCCAAACTGCCGGAGGGTGTCATCGGCGTCGCCGGCGATCTGTTCAACGAAGAATGCCCGGCGACCTGGCCGGTGGGTGCCGTGGATTATCTGGTGTATTGCGCTGCGGCCACCGACCACGATGAAGAGGGCTACCGCAAGGCCTACGTGCAAGGCTTGCAGAACGTGCTGAGCTGGCTGGACGACTATGGGCAAGTGCCTGAGCGGCTGATCTTCGTGTCGAGCAGCAGCGTGTACGGCCAGCAGGATGGAGCATGGGTGGATGAGACCTCCGAGACTGTCGCGGCCGGATATTCAGGTCGCTTGATGCTCGAAGCCGAGCAGGTCGCGCTCAATAGCGGCATCCCGGCAAGTGTGCTGCGCCTGACCGGCATTTACGGCCCGGGTCGCGAGTGGCTGTTGACTCAGGTGCGTCGCGGCTACCGCGTGGCGATTGATCCGCCGCTGTATGGCAATCGGATTCATGCCGATGATGCAGCGGGGCTGCTGGCGTTCTTGCTGGAAAAAGACCGCGAGGGCGTCAAGCTGGACCAGCTCTATATCGGTGTGGATGACGCGCCGGCGCCGTTGGCCGAAGTGGTGGGCTGGTTGCGCGAATATCTGGGTGTGACTGAATGGGCCGAAGACGCCAGCGTGCGGCGCACTGGCAGCAAGCGTTGCAGCAATGCGCGGGCGAAAGCGTTGGGGTGGGTGCCGAAGTATTCGAGTTATCGCGAAGGCTATGCAGCGATTCTTGAAGGTAAGTGCTGAATTTTCAGCAACACAAAAACCACTGTGGGAGCGAGCCTGCTCGCGAATGCGGTATGTCAGTCATTATCAGTTTGACTGACCCACCGCGTTCGCGAGCAGGCTCGCCCCCACATTTGATCTTCTGAGATTTCGGAGGCAGGTTACTGCTTTTCCAGCAACCACTTGCGCTCACCCGCGGCGAACTGCGGTTGCTCATCCGCTAGCGCAGCGTTGACTGCTTGCAAAATCTCAAGCTCCTTGCCCTTGCGCACAAAGATCCAGTTGTTGCCCTGGCCATTGAGTTGCAGCCACATGCTGTCGTTGCCATTGCTCATCGATGCGCAATCGCCCGCCAGGCACAAGGCATAACGATCAACGCCCGGCAGGCCGGTCACCTGGCCGTCTGCCTGGAACTGCACAGTGCCGCCTTCACCCTGGCCGCTGGCGATGGTCCAGTTGCCGCCCAAATACGCTGAATACAGAGCGCGTTCGAAGCTTGCACCGATTGGCGCGCCTTCCGGCACCGGGATCTGTGCGCGATCGAAAACTTGTTCGGGTTCGTTGTCACTGGCAGCTTGCTGCAAAAGTCCACCGTCGCGTTTCAGTTCGCTGGCGGAGCTGCCATAGAAGTCGACTTTCCAGGCGCCGGACTCTTCGCCCAGCAGCCGTCCTTCGACGTTCTCAAAACCGTTGGTGTAGCGGGCCTGACCGGCCTTGGTGTTGACGTCCCATTCCAGATTCGGGCCGTAAGCCTGCAGCGCTTCACGCAGGGGACCGCCCTTGGCGGCGGCATCGATTGCCACCTGATTGATCCAGGTGCCGCTGATGTCACGGTCGGCAGGGTCGCTGGCGCAGCCGCCGAGAAACAGGGCGAGCAGCGAGAGAGCTAGCGCTTTGCGCATGGTGGAATCCTTCAAAACCTTTTCTTGCGGCAGTCGGCGTGGCGTGGAGGCCGCGCCGTGCGCATCACTCGATGACCAGAATGGCATCCATTTCAACCTGCGCACCCTTCGGCAGGGCGGCCACGCCAATGGCGGCGCGGGCAGGGTATGGCTGGTCGAAGTACTTGCCCATGATCTCGTTGACCTTGGCGAAGTGGCTCAGGTCGGTGAGGAAGATGTTCAGTTTGACGATGTCCTTGAACGAACCGCCGGCGGCTTCGGCCACGGCTTTGAGGTTCTCGAAGACCTGGACGGTCTGGGCTTCGAAGCCTTCAACCAGTTCCATGGTTTTCGGGTCCAGAGGAATCTGGCCCGACATGTAAACGGTGTTGCCTGCCTTGATCGCCTGGGAGTAAGTGCCGATGGCGGCCGGGGCCTTGTCGCTGGTGATGACGGTTTTGGTCATGTAGGACTCCTTGTAATAGGCAGGTTATGCACGCATGCGGGTGATGCGGATCACCCCGGTCAAAGCGCGCAGTTTCTTGATCACGCGGGCCAGGTGCACACGGTCGTGAACGCTGACCACCAACTGCACGACGCTGATGCGACCATCGCGTTCGTCCATGCTGATTTTCTCGATATTGCCGTCGGCCGCGTTGACGCTGCTGGCCAGCAGGGCGATCAGACCGCGCTGGTGTTCCAGCTCGACGCGCAGCTCGACGTTGAATTCGCCGGTGACATCCTTGGCCCACGAGAGCTGGATGCATTTTTCCGGGTTGTGCCTGATTTCACTGATGTTGCGGCAGTTATCCAGGTGCACGACCATGCCTTTGCCCGCCGACAGGTGCCCGACAATCGGGTCGCCGGGGATCGGCGTGCAGCACTTGGCGTAGCTGAGCACCAGGCCTTCGGTGCCGCGAATCGCCAGCGGACCTTCCGGGCTCGGCAGTTGCTCACCTTCGCCGAGCAGGCGACGGGCAACGACATAGGCCATGCGATTGCCCAGGCCGATGTCTTCGAGCAGGTCTTCGATCAGTTCGAGGCGGTACTCGGTAAGCATTGCCTTGACGCGCTCTGCCGGGATCTTCTCCAGGGAGCTGTCGAAACCGTTGAGCACCTTGTTCAGCAGGCGTTCGCCGAGGCTGATGGACTCGGAGCGGCGTTGTAGCTTCAGCGCATGACGAATGTGCGTGCGCGCCTTGCCGGTAACGACGAAGTTGAGCCACGCCGGATTTGGCCGTGCGCCGGGGGCGCTGACGATTTCGACCGTGGAGCCGCTTTGCAGCGGTTCGGACAGCGGCGCGAGACGACGATTGATGCGGCAGGCGATGCAGCTGTTGCCGACATCGGTGTGCACTGCGTAAGCAAAGTCGACTGCCGTGGAGCCTTTTGGCAGCTCCATGATCCGGCCTTTGGGCGTGAACACGTAGACCTCGTCCGGGAACAGGTCGATCTTCACGCTTTCGATGAATTCCAGCGAGTTGCCGGCACGTTGCTGCATCTCCAGCACGCCTTTGACCCACTGGCGGGCGCGGGCGTGAGTGCCTTTCGGTTGCTCGTCACCGCTGGATTTGTACAGCCAATGGGCGGCGATGCCGTTGTTGGCCATTTCTTCCATTTCGCGGGTGCGGATCTGGATCTCGATCGGTACACCGTGCATGCCGAACAACGTGGTGTGCAGCGACTGATAGCCGTTGGCCTTGGGGATCGCGATGTAATCCTTGAAGCGCCCTGGCAACGGTTTGTACAAATTATGCACAGCACCCAATACGCGGTAGCAGGTATCGACCTTGTCGACGATGATCCGGAACGCGTAGACGTCCATGATCTCGTTGAAGGCCCGACGCTTGCCGCGCATTTTCTTGTAGATGCCGTAGAGGTGTTTCTGCCGACCGCTGACTTCGCCCTGGATGCCGTCGATGGCGAGGCAGTGACCAAGGGATTCTTCGATCTTGTTGACGATTTCCTTGCGGTTGCCCCGGGCGCGCTTGACCGCCTGGTAGATCCGCGCGGAACGCATCGGGTGCATGGCCTTGAAGCCGAGGTCTTCGAATTCGATGCGGATCGCGTGCATGCCCAGCCGGTTGGCAATGGGCGCGTAGATCTCGAGAGTTTCCTTGGCGATGCGCCGGCGTTTTTCGCCGGACAGCACTTCCAGCGTGCGCATGTTGTGCAGGCGGTCGGCGAGCTTGACCAGGATCACCCGGATGTCGCGCGCCATGGCCATGGCCATTTTCTGGAAATTTTCCGCCTGGGCTTCGGCCTTGGTCTCGAAATTCATCTGGGTCAGTTTGCTGACCCCGTCGACCAGTTCGGCCACGGTTTCACCGAACTGCGCTTGCAGCGCTTCCTTGGCGATACCGGTGTCTTCGATCACGTCATGCAGCATCGCGGCCATCAGGCTCTGATGGTCCATGTGCATGTCGGCAAGAATATTGGCCACGGCAAGAGGATGCGTGACGTACGCCTCACCACTGCGACGGCGTTGACCGTCATGGGCTTGTTCGGCGTAGAAATACGCTCGGCGGACCAGGTTGACCTGGTCGTTGCCGAGGTAGGTCGATAAGCGATCGGCGAGGGCGTCTATGCTCGGCATGATGATTCCTGCCGAAAGCTGTGACCCCGCGCCGTGCTACGTCGACCAGGCATAGGCTTAGACGGCCTCGTTCGACTCGTCCTCGAACGCTGCGAACAGCGGTTCATCCTGGACGATTTCCTGCTCGGCGATGAACTCGTAGCTCATCAGGCCTTCAGCAATTTCACGCAGCGCGACAACGGTCGGCTTGTCGTTTTCCCACTGCACCAATGGCTCTTTGCCGCCGGTGGCCAGTTGACGGGCACGCTTGGTAGAGAGCATGACCAGCTCAAAGCGGTTTTCCACGTGTTCTAGGCAGTCTTCAACGGTTACGCGGGCCATGGTATTCCTCGGAGCGAATGCAATATGCGCGCTGCCCGGTTGGGCGAGCGGACTGAGCAGTTTAAAAAATCACCAGCGATTAGGGAAGCGCTGATTTTTTGACCAGACCCTTCAACGCGCTGCAAGCACCAATGTAAAGCGCTTGCAGGCATTTTGGGAAGTGTTGTTTCAGCCGAGCAATTCAGCCAGCAATTTGCCGAAACGCACTTGCTGGCGTTTCTGTTGCAGCTGATTGGCGCGGAAAATCGCTTTCAGATCGTCCAGCGCATGGGCGAAATCGTCGTTGATGATCAGGTAATCGTAATCGACGTAATGGCTCATCTCGCTGACCGCTTCGCGCATGCGGCCGTCGATGATCTCGTCGCTGTCCTGGCCACGGTTGGTCAGGCGCTGGTGCAGGGCTTGCAGCGATGGCGGCAGAATGAAGATCGAGCGCGCCTGCGGCATCAGCTTGCGCACTTGCTCGGCGCCTTGCCAGTCGATTTCCAGAATCAGGTCGTGACCTTCGTCCAGGGTCTGTTGCAAACGGCTTTGCGAGGTGCCGTAGAAGTTGCCGAAGACTTCGGCGCGCTCAAGGAAGTCGCCGTGCTCGCCCATCTTCACGAACTCTTCGCGGGTCACGAAGTGGTAGTTCACGCCATCCACTTCGCCCGGACGCATGGCGCGGGTGGTGTGCGAGACCGAAACGCGGATCTCCGGATCGGCGTCGGTCAAGGCCTTGACCAGACTGCTCTTGCCCGCGCCCGAGGGCGCGGAAATGATGTACAGGGTGCCGGTGTGTTGGGTCATGTCAGGGTAGCCTTACTCAATATTCTGCACTTGTTCGCGCATCTGCTCGATCAACACCTTGAGGTTGACGGCGGCCTGGGTGCTGCGCGGGTCGAAGGCTTTGGAGCCCAGTGTGTTGGCCTCGCGGTTGAGCTCCTGCATCAGGAAGTCCAGACGCCGCCCGGCGGCACCACCGGACTTGAGCACCCGGCGAACTTCGATGATGTGAGTGCTCAGGCGATCCAGTTCTTCGGCCACGTCGCTTTTTTGCGCGAGGATGACCATTTCCTGTTCCAGGCGCTGCGGGTCGAGCTCGGCCTTCATGTCGGCGAAGCGGTCGAGGACCTTCTGGCGCTGGGTGGCGAGCATCTGCGGCACCAGTTCTCGCAGGGTCACCACGTCTTCTTCGATGGACGTCAGGCGGTCGTTGATCAAACGAGCCAGCTCCGCGCCTTCGCGCTCGCGGCCAGCCTTCAGATCCTTCAAGCCCTGATTGAACAGCGCCAGCGCTTCGGCGTTCAGCGCTTGCGGGTCGGTCGCATCGGCCACCAGCACGCCGGGCCAGGCCAGCACTTCCAGCGGATTCAGCGCAGCCGGATTCTTGATCAGCCCGGCAACGGTTTCCGCAGCGGCCACCAGTTGCGCGGCGCGCTCGCGGTCCACTTGCAGCGGTTTGCCGGTGCTTTCTTCGGTGAAGCGCAGCGTGCACTCCAGTTTGCCTCGCGACAGGCCCTGACGCAGCGCTTCACGCACGGCGCCTTCGAGGTCGCGGAACGATTCGGGCAAACGCAGATGCGGTTCCAGATAGCGGCTGTTGACCGAGCGCAGTTCCCAGCTCAGGGTGCCCTGAACGCCGGCTTTCTCGACGCGGGCGAAGGCGGTCATGCTGTGCACCATGGCGGTGACCTCGCAATGCAGATCGGCGCGAAACGCTGTTTCGCAGGCGCGATTTCAATGAATTTAAGCCGACTGGCAGCAAAGGCGCAGGATTGTAGCGCAGTGCGGCGAATGCGCCCAAACACACGGTGTGACGGTGTGACAAACCGCTGCAGCCCGTCGGTTATGCGCGCTTGAGGGGCTTCGGTCGTCGGCCGGCGGTTTTAACCAGTGCCCACTCGCGGTGCAGCGCTCTATAATGCTCGGCAGTTTTCCGTCCTCAGTACAGGTATCCCTATGAAACGTCCAAGTGGTCGCGCTGCCGATCAGCTCCGCTCGATCCGCATCACCCGCAACTACACCAAACACGCCGAGGGATCCGTACTGGTCGAATTCGGTGATACCAAAGTCATCTGCACCGTCAGCGTCGAAAATGGCGTGCCGCGTTTCCTCAAAGGTCAGGGCCAGGGCTGGTTGACTGCCGAGTACGGCATGCTGCCGCGCGCCACCGGCGAGCGTAACCAGCGTGAAGCCAGTCGTGGCAAGCAGGGCGGTCGTACTCTGGAAATCCAGCGCCTGATCGGCCGCTCCCTGCGCGCGGCACTGGATATGTCCAAGCTCGGCGACGTGACCCTGTACGTCGATTGCGACGTGATCCAGGCCGATGGCGGTACTCGCACCGCGTCCATCACCGGCGCCATGGTTGCGCTGGTCGATGCCCTGAAAGTGATCAAGAAGCGCGGTGGCCTGAAAGGCGGTGACCCGCTCAAGCAGATGATCGGTGCGGTCTCGGTCGGCATGTACCAGGGCGAGCCGGTGCTGGATCTGGACTATCTTGAAGATTCTGCAGCTGAAACCGACCTGAACGTGGTGATGACCAGCACCGGCGGTTTCATCGAAGTGCAGGGCACCGCAGAAGGCGCGCCGTTCCAGCCTGACGAGCTCAATGCCATGCTGGAACTGGCCAAGCAGGGCATGAACGAAATCTTCGAGCTGCAGAAGGCTGCACTGGCCGACTGAGGTTTTTGACCACAAGGGGGACGTGATGAGTGACGAGCAAGAGTTGCTGCCCAAACCGAGCCAGGAGGTTCGCCAATGGGCGATGTTCTGTCACTTGTCCGCCTTGCTGGGGATCTGGATTCCGTTCGGCAATCTGATCGGGCCGCTGATCCTTTGGCAGATGAAGCGCGAGAAGGACCCGTTCATCGATGCGCAGGGTAAAGAGGCGCTGAATTTTCAGATCACGGTGGCGATAGCCTCAATGATCTGCTTCCTGCTCATGCTGCTGATCATTGGTTTCTTCCTCTTTGGTTTGCTTGCAATCGCGGCATTGGTCCTGACGATCATTGCAGGGGTCAAAGCCAACGAAGGTTTCCCGTACAGATATCCGTTCACTTGGCGACTGATCAAGTAACAGTCTCTTGTATCGCAATATGGAAATGCCCCGGCTTATCGGGCATTTTTATTTGTGCAACTCAATAATTGGTTTTTGTTGTAGGACTAGTCTTTTAACGATGTGCGGTTTGGCATTTATTTGCTGATATTTCTCTATTACATGTTTGGTCACAACTGATCGACCACGTGCTTATTCTCGTTCTTGTTATTGACGCGAGCGGGTTGTTAAAGTTGCCCGATGCAATGTTTCGATTGAAACATTTCGATATGTTCAAGCCATCGATGGCACTTGAATTCCCCAGTAATCAGTGTTGATAAAATCAGCCGGTTCACCCGTCGAGCCCAGGTAAACGCTCGCCTCGTGAATACTTAGCCAAGAATAATCCACATGATTGAGCTCGATTTCTACGGCACGCTCGTGGCCGCTTCTTTAGTACTACTGCTCGGACGCGGACTTGTTGCGCGTGTTGGCTTTCTGCGAAGTTACAATATTCCTGAACCGGTAGCGGGCGGCCTGGTGGTTGCCGTGCTCCTGTTGATATTGCGCACTTTCGATATTGAAGTCCGCTTCGATACATCATTGCAAACCCCCCTGATGTTGGCTTTCTTTGCCACGATTGGCTTGAGTGCCGACCTTGCCAGTCTGAAGAAGGGCGGGCGCATCGTCGGTATCTTCCTGTTGGCGGTCATTGGCTTGCTGGTGGTGCAGAACGCCATGGGCATCGGATTGGCAACCTTGCTCGGACTCGATCCTTTAATGGGCTTGCTGACGGGTTCGATCACATTGGCCGGAGGCCACGGTACGGGCGCCGCATGGGGCGCGGTATTCAGCGAGAAATATGGCCTGGCGTCGGCTTCAGAGCTGGCGCTGGCCTCAGCGACGTTCGGTCTGGTGCTCGGTGGGCTGATCGGTGGGCCCGTCGCGCGGTTGCTGATCAAGCGCGTGCAAGTGCCGGGCTGCAGTCCCCAGCAAGCGCCGCGACTGCCGAAAGGCTTTGAACAGCCAAACAAGGAACGCTCGATCACGCCGTTTTCGTTCGTCGAGACGCTGGCGCTAATTGCCGTCAGCCTGCTCGCTGGCAACCTTCTGAATGGCTTGCTGCATGGCACTGCGTTCGAACTGCCGACGTTTGTTTGCGTGCTGTTTGTAGGTGTGGTGTTGCGCAACAGTCTGTCAGCACTTGGCTTGTATCAGGTGTTCGAGCGTGAAGTTTCCGTGCTCGGCAATGTCAGCCTCTCGCTGTTTCTGGCGATCGCGCTGATGTCGCTGAAGCTTTGGGATCTGGCGGCGTTGGCATTGCCGATCTTTATCATTCTGGCCGTGCAGGCGCTGGTCATGGCGCTGTTCGCGATTTTCGTGACGTTCCGGGTGATGGGCAGCAACTACGATGCCGCAGTGCTGGCTGCGGGACATTGCGGCTTCGGTCTGGGCGCCACGCCGACAGCGATTGCCAACATGCAAGCGGTGACGCAGCGCTATGGGCCATCGCAAATCGCGTTTCTGGTAGTGCCGATGGTAGGAGCGTTCTTCATCGATATCGTTAACGTCATCGTGATCAAGCTGTACCTGGCCTTGCCATTCTTCGCTGCCGTCTAGAAAGCATGGCGCATAAAAAATGCCCGCATCTCACGATGCGGGCATTTTTTTTGGCTGCGAGGACGCTTAGATGGTCAGCGTCCAGTCGTAGTCGACGATCAACGGCGCGTGCTGCGAGAACCGTGGCTGACGCGGCAGGCGTGCACTGCGCACCGAGCGACGCAGGCCCGGGGTCAGGATCTGGTAATCGAAACGCCAGCCCAGATTGAGCATCTCGGCCTGTTCGTTATCCGGCCACCAGCTGTACTGGTCGCCTTCGCGGCTGACTTCGCGCAGCGCATCGACATAGCCCATGTTGCCGACAATCTCGTCCATCCAGGCGCGTTCCGGCGCCAGGAAGCCTGGAGATTGCTGGCTGTCGCGCCAGTTCTTGATGTCGAGTTTCTGCTGCGCAACGTACAGCGAGCCACAATAAATGTACTCGCGACGTTTGCGTCGCTGTTTGTCCAGGTACTTGCCGAAATCGTCCATGAGCTTGAACTTCTGGTTCAAGTCTTCATCGCCGTTCATCCCCGAAGGAAACAGCAAGGTGGCAATACTGACTTTGTCGAAATCTGCTTGCAGGTAGCGCCCGTAGCGGTCGGCCGTCTCGAAACCGAGACCGCTGATGACAGCCTTCGGTTGCAACCGCGAATACAAAGCCACGCCGCCTTGGGCAGGGACTTCAGCATCGCAGGCATAAAGGAAGTAGCCATCCAGTTGGAAGGCTGGGTCATCCAGTTCAAAGGCGGAGGCACGGGTGTCCTGCAGGCAGATGACGTCGGCATTCTGGGCTTGCAGCCAACTGAGCAAACCGCGCTCGACTGCCGCCTGAATACCATTGACGTTCACACTGATGATCCGCATAAATGGCCCCAAAAATCGCGTGCGTGTATGATACACGGCGTCAAGCTAATTAGCTAAATCCGTGGTATTTGGGGTTTTTTTCATGCAAGCGTATCAGCGCGATTTCATTCGTTTTGCCATCGATCGCGGCGTTTTGCGCTTCGGTGAGTTCACCCTGAAGTCCGGGCGCACCAGTCCCTACTTCTTCAATGCCGGCCTGTTCAACTCCGGTTCGGCCCTGGCCCAGCTGGGGCGTTTCTACGCCGCCGCCATCGCCGAGAGCGGCATCTCCTTCGACGTCCTGTTTGGCCCGGCTTATAAAGGCATTCCGCTGGCGGCCACGACCGCCGTTGCGCTGGCCGAACATCACGACCGTGACCTGCCATGGTGCTTCAACCGCAAGGAAGCCAAGGCCCACGGCGAGGGCGGCAGCCTGGTTGGCGCACCGCTGACTGGCGAAGTCTTGATCATTGACGACGTGATCACCGCCGGCACCGCGATTCGTGAAGTGATGCAGATCATCGCTTCTCAGGACGGCGCCAAGGCCGCCGGTGTGCTGATCGCACTGAACCGCCAGGAGCGTGGCAATGGCGAATTGTCGGCCATCCAGGAAGTCGAGCGCGACTTCGGCATTCCGGTGATCAGCATCGTCTCGCTGAATCAGGTGCTGGAGTTCCTCGCCGACGATCCGCAGCTCAAACAGCATTTGCCAGCCGTGGAAGCGTACCGCGCGCAGTTTGGCGTGTGACCAATGTGGGAGCGAGCCTGCTCGCGAATGGCCGTCACCTGTCAGCGATGTGAGGCACATTAGGCGTTCGCGAGCAGGCTCGCTCCCACAGAAAAAAGACCCGGTTCAGGCAGGCTCAACCGGGCCTTTTTTTGTTGGCGATCAACGCAGATTTCGCCATTTCATCAGCAGTCTCAGCGCCAATGCAGCGTTCACTAGCGCAAACACCAGCAGCGCAACAACCACCATCACGTACAACGTGCGATCCACATCGAAATCCCACAGGTCCAGCGTGCTGCTGTGCATGATCCCGACTGCTGCCGGCAAGTTAACGTAAAACAGCGCCACGAAAGCGCACGTCAATGGCAATGCTCGCCAGTAGAAAGCAGCCATCACCTTGTCTCGACTGCGCTTGCGGCCCTGCGAACCTTTTTGAAATTCATCCTCAGCCAGCGCTTCATTGAGCGCCGGCCACGCCAGATTGAACATGAACGTGGTCAGGGTCAGCAGCAAGCCACTGACCGCGACGATGTCACTGAACGGCATTCAGACCCAGCGTTGCACAGAGCAATGCGTGGGAATCTTCGCTGATCTCGAACTGCCCGGCGCTGCCCTTGCGTTTGGTGATGGGTTTGAAGGTCGGCTCGTTCTGGGTGATGAGCATGTTCAATTCATCGCGGATCACGTCCGAGCTGATCACCACCAGAAACACGTTTTGCGCATGCTCGGCGGACTGGATTACGGCGCGCATGCTGTGCTGCAGGATGTCGTCGAGCTGGTTGCGAAAACGCGAAACGGTGTTTTTCAACAGGGTTTTGCTTTGGCTCTGGGTCAGCTGAAAGATCGTCGAGATCTGCGATTCGGTCGGCAGGGTTTGCCCGAAGTAACTCTGAATCAGATACAGCAGGCGATCTTGCTTGGCTTCGTCGGCCCGGCTGGGCATGCCGCCCTCGACCAGCATTTTCAGGTATTCGGTCAGGCTGGCTTTGGCGATGCGCTCCAGCGCATGGGCGATTTCAGCGTCGCCGATGCGCAAGGTCTTTTTCACCGGTTCCTTCTGTTCCTGCTCGAAAGCGTCGGCGTCGATCGTGAACGAGATCTGCATGGCTCAGGCGCTCCGGGATTATTTTTTGCTGGCAGCCGGCTTTTCGGATTTTTCCGGGTACGGATCTTGTGGGGCGTCACCTTGGCCGGTGAGGGTTTTCCAACCGTTCAGGACATGCGCCGTTTTCCTGAACTGCGGGCAGGGCGGCATAGAGGTTTTGGCTTGATTGGAATAACGATGTCCGCAGTCCACGCATTCGTAGGTGCCTGCTGAAACATCGCTGCCGTAGGGAACGTAATCTTTCTGCATGAGTGAATCTCCGTTGGATGAGAGGAAGATCCTAGGGAGATTTATTCTGAAGGGATGTCGGACGTTTCGCTGTGTCGAGTCAGGCTTTTCCTGCGCGCACAAAAAAGATCGCAGCCTTCGTCAGTTCCTACAAAGCGGATTCTCGCGTGTGCGAAATCCCTGTAGGAGCTGTTGAAGGCTGCGATCTTTTGCTTTCAGCTATTAGCGATCAAGGACGCTTGCGATTGCTGATCAGCGTGCCCACACCGGTATCAGTGAAGATTTCCAGCAGGATCGCGTTCGGCACACGACCGTCGATGATCAACGAACTACCTACGCCACCCTGAACCGCTTCCAGTGCGCAGCGGATCTTCGGCAGCATACCGCCGTAGATCGTGCCATCGGCGATCAGGTCGTCGACCTGCTGCGTGCTCAGGCCGGTCAACACGGTGCCCGACTTGTCCATCAGGCCGGCAATGTTGGTCAGCAGCATCAGCTTTTCAGCTTTCAGCGCTTCGGCAACCTTGCCCGCCACCAGGTCGGCGTTGATGTTGTACGACTCGCCGTTCTCACCGACGCCAATCGGCGCGATGACCGGGATGAAGTTGCCTTTGACCAGCAGGTTCAGCAGTTCGGTGTTGATGCCGACGACTTCGCCAACGTGGCCGATGTCGATGATTTCCGGCTGGGTCATCTCCGGGGTCTGACGGGAGACGGTGAGCTTCTTCGCGCGAATCAGCCCGGCATCCTTACCGGTCAGGCCGATGGCGCTGCCGCCATGGCGGTTGATCAGGTTGACGATGCTTTTGTTGACCTGACCGCCAAGGACCATTTCCACCACGTCCATGGTCGCCGCGTCGGTGACGCGCATGCCGTCGACGAAATGGCTTTCGATCGACAGGCGCTTGAGCAGGTCACCGATCTGCGGGCCGCCGCCGTGCACGACCACCGGGTTGATGCCCACGGCTTTCATCAGCACGATGTCGCGGGCGAAGCCGGTTTTCAGCTCCTCGCTTTCCATCGCGTTGCCGCCGTATTTGATCACCAGGGTCTTGCCGACATAGCGTCGGATGTAAGGCAGCGCTTCGGACAGGACCTTGGCAGTGTTGGCGGCGGCTTCGCGTTCGAGGGTCATTCAGGGCTCCGGGTGGATCAGAACGGTAGTTGGAGATCAGGTGCAACGCGTTTCAGTTGGGCGTGGAACACATCCTTGATGCGCTGCAATTCAGCCTCGTCATCGGCCTCGAAGCGCAGCACCAGCACCGGTGTGGTGTTGGACGCGCGCACCAGGCCCCAGCCTTTGGCGTAATCGACCCGCACGCCGTCGATGGTGGTCAGGTCGGCGCCTTCGCCCCACTGAGCATCGTGCAGTGCATCAATGATGCTGAATTTGCTCTCTTCGGTCACATGGATATTGATTTCCGGCGTGGAAATATCGTTCGGGAAGGTCGCAAACAGCTCTTCCGCGGTGGATTTTTCCTTGCTGAGGATCTCCAGCAGACGTGCGGCGCTGTAGATGCCGTCGTCAAAACCGAACCAGCGCTCCTTGAAGAAGATGTGCCCGCTCATTTCGCCGGCCAACAGCGCGCCGGATTGTTTCATTTTCTTTTTGATCAACGAGTGACCGGTCTTCCACATTAGCGGCCGACCGCCGTATTCCTTGATCAGCGGCACCAAACGGCGAGTGCATTTGACGTCGAAGATGATTTCCGCGTCCGGGTTGCGCGCCACTACGTCGCGAGCGAACAGCATCAGCAGACGGTCCGGGTAGACGATACTGCCGGTGTTGGTCACCACGCCGACGCGGTCGCCGTCACCGTCGAAGGCCAGGCCGATATCGGCGTTGGTTTCCTTGACCTTGGCGATCAGGTCGACAAGGTTTTCCGGTTTGCCCGGATCCGGGTGATGGTTAGGGAAGTTGCCGTCGACTTCGCAGAACAGCGGGATGACTTCGCAGTTCAGCGCTTCGATCAGTTGCGGGGCGATCACGCCGGCCGCGCCGTTGCCGCAGTCGACCACGACTTTCAGGCGACGGGCCAGTTTGATGTCCTGGACGATTTCGGTGTTGTAGCGGTCGAGGATTTCGACTTGGGTGACGCTGCCCTGGCCAGTGCTCAGGTCGTTGTTCTTGATGCGCTCGTGGAGCACTTGAATCTGCTCGTTGGCGAGGGTGTCGCCGGCGATGACGATTTTGAAACCGTTGTAGTTCGACGGATTGTGGCTACCGGTGAGCATCACCCCGGACTTGCCGGCCAGCACGTTGGCGGCGTAATACAGCGCTGGCGTTGGCACCAGGCCGACATCGCTGACATGGCAGCCGCTCTCGGCGATGCCGCGAATGAGTTCCGCGACCAGCTCCGGGCCGGACAGGCGACCGTCGCGACCGACCGACACATTCGGTTCGCCCTGGGCCAGGCTCTGCGAGCCGATGGCACGGCCGATCCAGTAGGCGGTTTCGCCGTTGAGGAATTCCGGCACGGTGCCACGAATGTCGTAGGCGCGGAAAATGCTGTCAGGCAGCTTCGGGGCGATCTTGGCGGGGGTGCTCATCTGTGGACATGCTCCATCTCGAAAAGGGCGGGACAGACCGACGAATGATTCGACGGCAGGCTCAAACTGAAGGGTATGACGGCGTTTTCCACAGAGAGTTCGTGCTATGAAAGGGCCATGACGCCTCGGCTGGCGTGGCTTTCGGCCGGCAAAACCTTGATTTATGGTGTTAAAACCTGCTGCCGATGTAGCGCATTTTTTGTGGTGAGGGGATAAACCCCCTCACCACAATAATTTTTATCCGGTTATTTGGTGCCGGTATGGCCAAAACCACCGGTACCGCGCTCGGTCTCGACAAACTCTTCAACCATTTCGAAATGCGCCTGCACCACCGGTACCAGCACCAATTGCGCCAGACGTTCGCCGACGGTCATGGTGAAGTCGCTCTGGCCGCGGTTCCAGCAGGAAACCATCAGCGGGCCCTGGTAATCGGAGTCGATCAGGCCGACCAGATTGCCCAGCACGATGCCATGTTTGTGGCCCATGCCCGAGCGCGGCAGGATCAGCGCGGCGAGATTCGGGTCGCCGATATAGACCGACAGGCCGGTGGGGATCAGCACGGTTTCACCCGGTTTGATCACGATGTCCTGTTCCAGCATGGCGCGCAGGTCGAGGCCGGCGGAGCCCGGCGTGGCGTATTGCGGCAGCGGGAATTCGGTGCCGATGCGTGGATCGAGGATCTTGGCTTGCAAAGCGTGCATGTAAATTAAACCTGGTTCAGACGTTCGGCGATAAAAGTGACCAGTTGACGAGCGATCTTGCTCTTGCTGGTCTGGGCGAAAACCGTGGCGTGCAGCTCACGGTCGATGACGCTGCAGGCGTTTTCTTCGCTGTTGAAACCGATGCTCGGGTTGGCGACGTCGTTGGCGACGATCAGATCGAGATTCTTGTCCTTCAGCTTGCGTGCAGCGTAGTCGAGCAGGTGTTCGGTTTCGGCGGCGAAGCCGACACTGAACGGACGGTCGGGACGGGTCGCGATGGTGGCAAGGATGTCCGGGTTGCGCACCATTTGCAGGACGAAGCCGTCGCCGCTCGTAGGATCTTTCTTGAGTTTATGCGGAGCTACTACTTCCGGGCGGTAGTCCGCCACCGCTGCCGACGAGATGAACACGTCGCAAGGCATGGCCGATTCGCAGGCGGCGAGCATGTCGCGGGCGCTGACCACATCGATCCGCGTCACGCGATCAGGCGTCGGCAAGTGCACCGGGCCGCTGATCAAAGTGACACGGGCGCCGGCTTCCACGGCTGCTTCGGCGAGGGCAAAACCCATTTTGCCGGAGCTGTGGTTGGTGATGTAGCGCACCGGGTCGATGTTTTCCTGAGTCGGGCCGGCGGTGATCACCACATGCTTGCCGGTCAGGGCCTGGCGCTGGAAGCAATCGGCGGCGAGCAGCGCCAGATCGGTGGCCTCCATCATGCGGCCCATGCCGACGTCGCCGCAGGCCTGGCTGCCCGAGGCCGGGCCGAAAGTCTTCAGGCCACGGCTCTCCAACAGTTGCAGGTTGGTCTGGGTCGCCGGGTCGCGCCACATCGCCTGGTTCATCGCTGGCGCGACAGCAACCACAGCGTCGGTGGCCAGCACCAGCGTGGTCAGCAGATCGTTGGCAATGCCTTGGGCCAGGCGGGCGATCAGGTCGGCGGTGGCCGGGGCGATCAGTACCAGATCGGCCCATTTCGCCAGCTCGATATGGCCCATGGCGGCTTCGGCGGCAGGGTCGAGCAAGTCGAGGTGAACCGGGTGGCCCGACAGGGCCTGCATGGTCAGCGGGGTAATGAATTCGGCGCCGCCATGGGTCATGACCACGCGCACTTCGGCACCCTGGTCGATCAGGCGGCGAACCAGATCGGCGCTCTTGTAGGCCGCAATGCCGCCGCCGACGCCCAGAACGATGCGTTTCCGATACAGCCGCTGCATAGGTCTGCCTTTCATTTCGTTGATGACTGCGGTGCGATGCCCCTCCCCAGGGTTGAATCGACCGCCAAAAAGATGGGCTACGATATCACAGCGACCGCTACGGAACAGCGGCGCCCACAGACAAGGAGGTGCTATGAGTATTCGCGATTGGCCGGCGGCGGAACGGCCGCGGGAAAGGCTGTTGGAACACGGCGCAGGGAGTCTTTCGGACGCTGAGCTGTTGGCGATTTTTCTGCGCACCGGATTGCCCGGAAAAAGCGCAGTCGACCTTGCCAGACATCTGCTGACGCAATTCGGTGGCCTGCGTTTGTTGCTTGAGGCCGATCAGGACGCATTCAGCAAACAAATGGGCCTCGGCCCGGCCAAGTTCGCCCAGCTGCAAGCCGCGCAGGAAATGAGCAAGCGCCATCTGGCCGAGCGCTCACGACAGAAGCCGGCACTGGAGAACCCCCAAGTCGTCCGCGATTACCTCAAGGCGATGCTGCGGCATGAGCCGCACGAGGTGTTCGGCTGCCTGTTTCTCGATTCAAAGCATCAGGTGCTGAATTTCGAGGCGCTGTTTCGCGGCTCGATCGACAATACCAGCGTGCACCCTAGGGAGGTGGTGAAGCGCGCGCTGGCCAATAACGCCGCAGCGGTGATCCTGTGTCACAACCATCCGTCCGGCAACACCGATCCGAGTCAGGCCGATCGGCTGCTGACCAAGCGCCTGCAGAAAGCGCTGGAGCTGATTGACGTGCGAGTGCTCGATCACTTCATCGTCGGAGACGGCGAACCGCTGTCGATGGCGGAGTGTGGCTGGATGTAAAAGAGCAGCGGCAAGCCTCTAGCTGCAAGCGGCAAGCTGGAGCTGCGCGCGGAGTGCTCTAGCTTGCCGCTTGCCGCTTAGGGCTTGAGGCTGATCTTGGAATAATCCTGCCGGCCGAACGGGCTGACGGAATAACCCTGAACATCCTTGCGCGTCAAAGCGTAGGCCGTTGGGTGCGCCAGTGGCAGCCACAACGCCTGCTGCTGGATCTGTGCCTGTGCCTGTTCATACAGCTTGGTGCGCACGCCTTGCTCGCTGGTGGTCTTGCCGGCGCTGATCAGCTTGTCCAGATCGGCGTTGCAGTACCGCGCGAAGTTGGTCCCGGATTTCACCGCCGCGCAGGAAAACTGCGGGGTGAGGAAGTTGTCCGGGTCGCCGTTGTCGCCGGCCCAGCCCATGAACAGCAGGTCGTGTTCGCCGGCCTTGGCGCGGCGAATCAGTTCGCCCCACTCGATCACGCGGATCTCCGCCTGGATGCCGATCTCGGCCAGATCCGACTGCAACATCTGCGCGCCGAGACTCGGGTTCGGGTTGAGCAGGCTGCCTGATGGACGCGTCCAGATTGTGGTCTGGAAGCCATCCTTCAAGCCGGCCTTGGCCAGCAGCGCCTTGGCTTTGGCCACGTCGTGCGGATAGCCCGGCAGGTTCTTGGCGTAGCTCCAGGTGTTCGGCGGGTACGGGCCGTTGGCCGCTTCGGCGGTGTCTTCGAACACGGCTTTGATGTAGTTGGCCTTGTCGAAAGCGAGGTTGATCGCCTGGCGCACTTCCGGTTTGTCCAGTGGCGGATGCTGGCTGTTGATGCCCACGAAAGCGGTCATGAACGCGTCAGTCTTTTCGACTTTCAGCGTCGGCTCCTTCAGCGCAGCCTGTACGTCCAGTGGTTTTGGCGACAGGGCGATCTGGCATTCATTGCGTCGCAGCTTTTGCAGGCGCACGTTGGCGTCCGGCGTGATGGCGAAGATCAACGGGTCGACCGCAGGCTTGCCACGGAAATAGTCCGGATTGGCCTTGTAGCGAATCGCCGCGTCTTTCTGGAAGCGATTGAACACGAACGGGCCGGTGCCGATCGGCTGGCTGTTGAGTTTGTCGGTGGCGCCGGCCTTCATCAGTTTGTCGGCATATTCGGCGGAATAGATCGAGGCGAAACCCATGCTCAGCGTCGCGAGGAAGGTCGAATCCGGATGGTCGAGGGTAAAACGCACGGTCAGCGGGTCGAGGGCGTCGATCTTCTTGATCAGGGTCGGCAGTTGCATCGACTGCGCATGGGGGAAGCCGCTCTGGGCGACCTTGTGCCACGGGTTGGCCGGGTCGAGCATGCGGTCGAAGCTGAACTTGACGTCTTCAGCGCTCAGCTCGCGGCTCGGTTTGAAGTAGTCGGTTGTATGAAATTTCACCTGCGGGTGCAGTTTGAACACATAGGTGAGGCCGTCGGTGCTGACTTCCCAGCTGTCGGCCAGGCTCGGGATGACCTTGCCACTGGCGGTGTCGAAATCCACCAAGCGGTTCATCAGTACGTCAGCCGAAGCATTGGTGGTGGTCAGCGAGTTGTACTGCACCACGTCGAACCCTTCGGGACTGGCCTCGGTACACACGCTCAACGCGGCGGCCTGGGCGAGGGGGCTCAGCAACAGCGGAGCGAGTAACAGGGGTAGGGCAGCGAGGCGCATGGTCGGTTTCCTTTACAGATCGAAGGCCCATCTGCAAGTGCAGTCTGGAAAAGTCCTACCCTAGAGCTCTGAATTGCAAATGACTATCCCCTTTTTGCATTTTCAGGCGCACTCTTGCGCGGTTTCGAGCGTGGGCAGCCAGATGAAAAGTCTGAATCGGCTGTAGGGCGGGATTTCTGCGACGAGTGGTCAAAACTGGCCGCAGCCTTTGTCCAAGGCGTCTGCGGCGGAAAAAATCGCCCTTTTGCCGATTGATTGCACACCGATTGTTGTTGCACCCCGGTCTTTCTGGTATAAAGCAGCGCTCTTTTCTAGGGGCCCGGTTCCTTCACTGTAGGTGTAGCCGGTAAGACCTCTAAAGAAACGCGGCGCCTGGCGCCAAATGACTGAGAGATTAAGCGGCCAACCCATGCCGGGTTGGGCATGTGGTTTTAGAGGGCTGAGGCATGTCGAGAGTATGTCAAGTTACCGGTAAGGGTCCGGTGACTGGGAATAACATTTCCCACGCAAACAACAAAACCCGTCGTCGTTTCCTGCCGAACCTGCAGCATCACCGCTTCTGGGTTGAAGAAGAGAAACGTTTTGTGCGTCTGCGCGTATCTGCCAAAGGCATGCGTATCATCGACAAGCGTGGCATCACTGTCGTGCTCGCCGAACTTCGCCGCGATGGCAAGATTTAAGGGAGCTAATCATGCGTGAATTGATTCGTTTGATCTCGAGCGCCGGTACTGGTCACTTCTACACTACCGACAAGAACAAGCGTACTACCCCGGACAAAATCGAGATCAAGAAATATGATCCGGTTGTTCGCAAGCACGTGATGTACAAGGAAGGCAAAATCAAGTAATTGATTTTTCCTGACTGCGAAAAAGGCCCGTATCGTGAGATACGGGCCTTTTTTGTTTGCCTTGCATTTGGTGTTGCCTGTCCTGCACTCCCACAATGGAATACGTTCGAATGTGGGAGCGAGCCTGCTCGCGAAGAGGGCGGTGAAATCAGCGCAAAGACTCAAGCCTTCTGTTCAAAGATCACATAAACCTTGCGGCAAGCCTCCAGCACTTCCCAGGTGCCGCGAAACCCCGCCGGAATCACGAAGCGATCACCAGCGCGCAAGGTCTTGGCATTGCCATCGCTGTCACGCAATACCGAAACCCCCTGCAGAATCTCGCAGTACTCATGTTCGGTGTAATTCACCGTCCACTGACCCACCGCGCCTTCCCACACACCCACGCCCATTTGCCCACAAGGGCTTTCGTATTGATGAAACACCGCCTGCTCAGGATCGCCCTTTAGCACTTTCGCCGGGTCCGGCCGATAGCGCTCGGCTTCGCTGCTGGCGAGGCTGATGTCGACGACGTTCTGGATGTTCATTGTTGTTTTCTCCGCTAGTGACGGCGCATTGGCTGGAATGGGCCAAAGTCTATGTTTATTAAAATGAACACCGCAAGGCCGTATGGCCAGCTTATGTCAAATATATTGAAACAAACCCGGTCGCTGGTTTAGGGTGGCGGGTGCCTCGGGCCGAAAGTGCAGGCTGGCCGGGCAGGATTCTTGAACAGCGCCGCAGCGCTTGCGGTGCTCGTATTCAATAAGAGGAGGACACCCGAATGACCACCCTGACTCGTGCCGACTGGGAACAACGCGCCCGCGATCTGAAAATCGAAGGCCGCGCCTTCCTGAATGGCGAATACACTGACGCCGTCTCCGGCGAAACCTTCGAATGCATCAGCCCGGTCGATGGCCGCCTGCTCGGCAAGATCGCCAGCTGTGACGCCGCCGACGCCGACCGTGCTGTAGAAAACGCCCGCGCTACTTTCAATTCCGGCGTCTGGTCGCGCCTGGCGCCGACCAAACGCAAAGCCACCATGATCCGCTTCGCCAGCCTGCTGAAACAGCACGCTGAAGAACTGGCGCTGCTGGAAACCCTCGACATGGGCAAGCCGATCAGCGATTCGCTGTACATCGACGTACCGGGCGCGGCGCAGGCGTTGAGCTGGAGCGGCGAAGCGATCGACAAGATCTACGACGAAGTTGCCGCCACCCCGCATGACCAACTGGGTCTGGTGACCCGTGAGCCGGTGGGCGTGGTTGGCGCTATCGTGCCGTGGAACTTCCCGCTGATGATGGCTTGCTGGAAGCTCGGCCCGGCGCTGTCGACCGGTAACTCGGTGATCCTCAAGCCGTCGGAAAAGTCGCCGCTGACCGCCATCCGCATCGCTGCGCTGGCCATTGAAGCCGGGATTCCGAAAGGCGTGCTCAACGTGCTGCCGGGCTATGGCCACACCGTCGGCAAGGCGCTGGGTCTGCACAATGACGTCGACACGCTGGTGTTCACCGGTTCGACCAAGATTGCCAAGCAACTCATGGTCTATGCCGGCGAATCGAACATGAAACGCGTCTGGCTGGAAGCCGGCGGCAAGAGCCCGAACATCGTCTTCGCCGATGCGCCGGATCTGCAGGCCGCCGCTGAATCCGCCGCCAGCGCCATCGCCTTCAACCAGGGCGAAGTGTGCACCGCCGGTTCGCGCCTGCTGGTCGAGCGTTCGATCAAGGACAAATTCCTGCCAATGGTGATCGAGGCGCTGAAAGCCTGGAAGCCGGGCAATCCGCTGGACCCGGCGACCAACGTCGGTGCGCTGGTCGATACCCAGCAGATGAACACCGTGCTGTCGTACATCGAATCCGGCCATAGCGATGGCGCCAAACTGGTCGCCGGCGGCAAGCGCATCCTCCAGGAGACCGGTGGCACTTACGTCGAGCCAACCATTTTCGATGGTGTGAGCAATGCGATGAAGATTGCCCAGGAAGAGATTTTCGGCCCAGTGTTGTCGGTGATCGCTTTCGATAGCGCCGAAGAAGCCATCCAGATCGCCAACGACACGCCATACGGTCTGGCCGCAGCGGTGTGGACCCAGGACATCTCCAAGGCGCACCTGACCGCCAAGGCCTTGCGCGCCGGTAGCGTGTGGGTCAACCAGTACGATGGCGGCGACATGACCGCGCCGTTCGGTGGCTTCAAACAGTCGGGCAACGGTCGCGACAAATCGCTGCATGCCTTCGACAAGTACACCGAGCTGAAGGCCACGTGGATCAAGCTGTGATTCATTAAGAGAGCCTGAGTTAATCAGGCTCTCGAACCTACAGAGATCCCCTGTGGGAGCGAGCCTCTGTGGTGAGGGGATTTATCCCTGTTCGGCTGCGAAGCAGTCGCTAAACCATTGCACGCGGTGTACCTGGTACATCGTGGATGCAGGTTTTGGGGCCGCTGCGCGACCCAACGGGGATAAATCCCCTCGCCACAGGGGCTCGCTCCCACAGTGATTTTGTGGTGCATATAAAAATATCCACAGGAGCGTGGAACATGCGTTGGGCGACGTATTTCGCCGTGTTGGCGTCTGTCTTGAGTGTCGGCCTGGCCCTGGGGGTCAGCATGCCGCTGGTGTCGTTGCGTCTGGAGGGCTGGGGCTACGGCTCGTTCGCCATCGGTGTGATGGCGGCCATGCCGGCAATCGGCGTGCTGCTCGGGGCGAAGATTTCCAGCCACCTCGCCGCGTATTTCGGCACGGCGAACCTGATGCGTTTGTGCCTGTGGGCCGGGGCATTGTCGATCGGCCTGCTGGCGCTGCTGCCGAGTTACCCGATCTGGTTGCTGCTGCGCCTGCTGATCGGGGTGATCCTGACCATCGTGTTCATCCTCGGCGAGAGCTGGATCAATCAACTGGTGATCGAGCAGTGGCGCGGGCGTCTGGTAGCGCTGTATGGCAGCAGCTATGCGCTGAGCCAACTGTCCGGTCCGTTGCTGCTGGGGGCGCTCGGTACCGAGCATGATTACGGTTTCTGGGTCGGGGTCGGCCTGCTCACGCTCTCGCCCTTTCTGCTGCTGGGGCGCAGCGGGGCGCCGAGCAGTGAGGCCAACAGCGTCACGTTTGGCGATCTGTGGGGCTTCGCCCGCGAGTTGCCGGCGATTGCCTGGGCGGTGTCGTTGTTTGCCGCGTTCGAGGCGATGATCCTGACGCTGCTGCCGGTGTACTGCCTGCAACAAGGGTTCACCGCCGAAATCGCGCTGGCCATGGTCAGCACCGTGGTGGTCGGCGATGCGCTGCTGCAATTACCGATCGGCGCGTTGGCCGATTACCTGTCGCGGCGCACGCTGTTCGCCGGATGCGCGGTGGTGTTGATGCTGTCGAGTCTGGCCATTCCGATGTTGCTCGACACGCTGCTGATCTGGCCGTTGTGGGTGCTGTTCGGCGCCAGTGCCGGCGGCTTGTTCACCCTGTCGCTGATTCTGATTGGCGAGCGTTATCGAGACGATGCGCTGGTTCGCGCCAATGCGCATATCGCGCAGTTGTGGGGTGTCGGTTGTCTGGTCGGGCCGTTGGCGGCAGGGGCGGGCAGTCAGTGGATCAATGGTCATGCGTTGCCGCTGTTGATGGCGGCTGGGGCGTTTGGTCTGGTGCTTTTGTTGTTGCGCCAAGGCGCCTTTGGCACAACGGCAGAAGCTGCCTGAGCGCATTCCTGTGGGAGCGAGCCTGCTCGCGAAAGCGGTGCATCAGTCAGCTCATTTGCTGGATGTGAAACCGTTTTCGCGAGCAGGCTCGCTCCCACAAAGGATTACAACATCCGCTCCAGGCCGACGCTGGTGCTGAACCACGAGTTGAAGCGCCGCCACCAGCTCCCCGGCTCCTTGGTCAGAGTGTGCATCTGGCCGTTGTCCTCGGTGACCCAGACGACCTTGCCGTCCTCGAGTTTCGCCTGATAACTCAAGGTCGGCGCCATGCCTTGCAGCGCCAGTGCGCGCACGTGCTCGGCCAGTTCCGGGCTATCGACCAGGACGCCGACTTCGGTGTTCCACAGCACCGAGCGCGGGTCGAAGTTGAACGAGCCGATAAACGATTTGCGCCGGTCGAAGATCATCGCCTTGCTGTGCAAACTCGAATCCGAACCGCGAAACGACTTGCTGTAGAACACCCGCGGCCCGCTGCCATAGTTATCCCCAGGCTGGCGGCGCAGTTCATAGAGTTTCACCCCGTGTTCAAGCAACGCCTTGCGATAAGGCGCGTAACCGCCATGCACCGCCGGCACGTCAGTGGCCTCCAGTGAATTGGTCAGCAGGCTCACGGAGACCCCGGCATCGGCGCGCCCGGTCAGGTAGACCAGCCCCGGCTGGCCGGGCACGAAGTAGGCGGAAATCATGATCAGCTCTTTGCTGACGCCGGTCAGTTCCGGCGCCAGCTGCGTGGTCAGCAGCAGATGCGGATCCGGTTCGCCCTTGGACAGGACCTTGCTCGGCGCGTCCCACAAGGCCTGGTTCCAGGCCCAGATCAGCTCCTTTCGCCAGATGTCCATGCGCGGATCGGTGGTGAACTTCATCAACTGTTGATAAAGCGCGTGGTTCTGCTTGCGGGTTTCTTCCAGTGATTCTTCCAGGCGCGTGCGCGTGTTTTCCAGGTCGGCGGCGGTCGGCTGGCTGGAGAGAAATTCGTCGATCGGCTTGCTCAGCGCGCTGTTCCAGTACTGGTCGAAACTGTGTCCGAGCTGTTCGGCCACCGGGCCGATGCTGAGCATGTCGATGTCGGTGAAATTCAGGTTGGGTTCGGCGTCGAAATATTCATCGCCCAGATTGCGCCCGCCGACGATTGCCGCGCTGTTGTCCGCCAGCCACAATTTGTTGTGCATGCGCCGGTGCTGCACGGACAGATTGAACAGTCGCCCGGCCGCGCGCGTTACGCCGGTGCTGCGCCCCAAGTGCAACGGATTGAACAAACGAATCTGGATCTGCGGATGTGCCGCCAGCGTCGCGATGATCTGGTCGAGGCCGTCGCTGGTGGTGTCGTCGAGCAGGATGCGCACGCGCACACCACGGTCGGCCGCCTTGAGCACTTCCTCCACCAGCATTCGCGTGCTGATGCCGTCGTGGACGATGTAGTACTGCAAATCGAGGCTGACCTGGGCATGGCGAATCAGCTCGGCCCGGGCGGTAAACGCCTCGCCACTGTCGGAGAGCAGGCGAAACCCCGATTGCCCTTTGTAGGGTGCGGCCTGAGCCTGAATCGAACGGCCGAAGCTGGAGTCCGACGCCGGCAGGGCCTGGCTTGGTTCGCGCGGCACATCAAGGCTGGCGCAGCCGCTGAGGAACGAGGCGAGTATCAGTAAAGCGAGTAAGGGCTGTCTGAAGCTCACGTAGGGTCGTTCCGGTTGGCGGCTGAGGTCGGCAATTTGGACGCCGGGCGCGCAAAAAAGGTCAGTCGGTCTCAGCGAGTAGTTTGATTGCCGCAGCGCCGACCTTGCGCACCGCTTCTTCGATCTGCGCTGTTGGTTTGGCAGCGTAGTTCATCCGCAGACAATTGCGGTACTTGCCCGAGGCGGAAAAGATGCTGCCGACAGCAATCTGTACGCCCTGATCGTGTAGCGCGCGATTCAGTTTCAGCGTGTCGAAACCTTCCGGCAGCTCCACCCAGAGCATGAAGCTGCCCTGCGGGCGACTGGCGCGGGTGCCGGCCGGGAAATAGCGCGTCACCCAGTCGATCATCGCGTCACGATTGCGTTGGTACTGCATGCGCATACGCCGCAAGTGCGGCTCGAAATGGCCGGCCTTGATGAATTCGGCGATGGCGATCTGCGGTTGTGGTGCGGTGGAGCCGGTGCTGATGTATTTCATGTGCAGCACTCGCTCCAGATATCGGCCCGGCGCCACCCAGCCGATGCGCAGCCCCGGCGCCAAGGTTTTGGAGAACGAGCTGCACAGCAACACGCGGCCGTCTTCGTCGAAGGATTTGATCGTGCGCGGGCGCGGGTAGGTGTAGGCAAGTTCGCCATACACATCGTCTTCGATGATCGCCACGTCGAAACGCTGGGCCAGGGTCAGCAAGGCGCGTTTGCGCGATTCGGGCATGACGTATCCGAGGGGGTTGTTGCAGTTGGGCGTGAGCTGAATGGCCTTGATCGGCCACTGTTCCAGCGCCAGTTCAAGGGCGTCGAGGCTGATCCCGGTGAGCGGGTCGGTGGGAATCTCCAGGGCTTTCATGCCCAGGCCTTTGAGGGTCTGCATGGCGCCGTGGAAACTCGGCGAATCCACCGCGACGATGTCGCCCGGCTCGCAGATCGCGTGGATGCTGGTGGACAGCGCTTCGTGGCAGCCAGTGGTGATCACCAGATCGCTGGCGCTCAACTGGCAGCCGGAATCGAGCATCAGCCGTGCGATCTGTTCGCGCAGTTCGAGGTTGCCGTGGATGTTGTCGTAATACAGACCAGGCATGTCCTGCCGGCGACTGATACGCGCCAGCCCGCGCAGCAGCGGCTTCATGGTTGGCGAGCCGACATCGGGCATGCCACGGCCCAATTGCACGACGTCCTTGCGCGGTACCGCGCGAATGAGTTCCAGCACCTGATCCCATTGCGAAATCTCTACCGGCCGTTGCGCGGGGCGGCCTACTGCGGGCAGCTCCGGCAACTCGCGGCCGACTGGGACAAAGTAGCCAGACTTGGGTTTCGGCGTGGCGAGGCCGCTGTCTTCAAGCACGCGATAGGCCTGCTGCACCGTGCTCAAACTGACTCCGTGCTCGACACTCAAGGCTCGCACCGACGGCAAGCGATCGCCAGGACGATAGAAGCCTTGTTCGATGCGGGTGCCGAGCAATTCGGCGAGATTTACATACAGAGTCATGGTGGCCTCGGTGCGTCTTGGTGGAAACCAGTACAGATGCGGCAAAAATCAGTCATTCAGTCGGTGAATCGGCAAATCTGTATGGAGTTAATACAGGTTCTTTGAGTCTGTAATGGTTTTGCCGGCCCGCGCATCATGGAATCTCTGGCTACCCAAGTAAACAGGAGCAACGAAAATGAACGGCTTGAGCGATGTGCGGCTGACGTTACACAGTCAGGAACTGGCGGCAGGGCAGAAGGACAGCGCGCGCAATCTGCTGCGTAACGCACCGTCCGGCCTCAGTCGCTGGGGTCTGTTCTGGCATCGTCTGCACACGCGCAAGGCGTTGCTAGGCCTGACACCGGAGCAACTCAGGGATGTCGGGTTGACGCTGGAGCAGGCAAGGGAGGAGGGATTGAAGCCGTTTTGGCGGATATGAATACCACAGAGCGTTCCCACGCTCTGCGTGGGAGCGCCGCCCCGGACGCTCTGCGTGGGAGCGCCGCCCCGGACGCTCTGCGTGGGAACGCCGCCCCGCACGCTCTGCGTCCGCTGTGACGCAGAGCGTCACTGGATGCATTCCCACGCGGAGCGTGGGAACGATCCTGATTCGTCAGACCAACTCTTTCAGCCGATGCCACAACATCCCCAACGCCAACAACGGCGAGCGCAAATGCTTGCCGCCGGGGAAGGTGATGTGCGGCACCTTGGCGAACAGATCAAAGCCGCCGCTGTGCTGCCCGCTGATTGCTTCGGCAAGCAGCTTGCCGGCCAGGTGTGTGGCATTCACGCCATGTCCGGAATACGCCTGGGCGTAATACACGTTCGGCTGCTCGGCGAGCCGGCCAATCTGCGGCAGGCGGTTGGCACCGATGCCGATCATTCCGCCCCACTGATAATCGATTTTCACCCCGGCCAGTTGCGGGAACACTTCAAGCATCTTCGGCTGCATATAGGCGCCGATGTCTTTCGGATCGCGTCCCGAGTAATGACACGCGCCGCCGAACAGCAAACGTCGATCCGCCGAGAGCCGGTAGTAATCGAGCGCCACCCGCTGGTCGCAGACCGCCATGTTCTGCGGCAGCAGGTTGTGCGCCTGCTCTGCGCTCAGCGGTTCGGTGGCGATGATGTAACTGCCGGCGGGCAGGACCTTGCCGCTCAGTTGCGGGTTCAAGTCATTGAGATAGGCATTGCAGCCCAGCACCAGGGTCTTCGCCCGCACCGAGCCTTGCGCGGTGTGCACCTTTACTTCGGGGCCGTAATCGATGCGCGTCACGGCCGAACGCTCGAACAACCGCACGCCCAGTTGCTGCGCCGCTGCCGCTTCGCCCAGTGCCAGATTCAGCGGATGCAGATGTCCGGAGCCCATGTCGATCAAGCCGCCGACATAGCGCTTGGAACCGACCACGGTGTGCATTTCACTGGCCTGCAACATACGGGTTTCATAGCGGTAACCGAGGCCGCGCAACTCTTCGGCATCTTCGGCAAAACCGTCGAGATCGGAAGGCTTGTTGGCGAGGTCGCAGTAGCCCCAGGTCAGGTCGCAGGCAATGCCGAAACGCTCGACGCGCCGGCGGACAATCTCCACCGCTTCCAGGCCCATGAGTTTCATCTCGCGCACGCCTTCGGCACCGATGACATTGGCGAACTGATCAAGGCCGTGACCGACACCGCGAATCAACTGCCCGCCGTTGCGACCGCTGGCACCCCAGCCGATCCTGTGCGCTTCCAGCAACACCACGCTGAAACCGCGCTCGGCGAGTTCCAGCGCCGTGTTCAGCCCGGAAAAGCCACCGCCGACCACGCAGACATCCGCCACCACCTCGCCTTGCAGCACGGGATGGTCAGGCTGCGGCAGGCTGCTGGCGGCGTAATAAGAGGCAACGTGGGGTTGGCTCGCGGTGGTCTGGGCGCGGGCGGTCATGGGCATCATCCAACGGCTGAGTGTCGAGAAAATTTGACGGAGCATAAGCCGCACGCCCGAACGTGGGCAACATCGGTCGGCCTGCGGTGTCTGGATCCGGGCTTTTGCGGCACAATCGTTATCCCGCCACTTTGGTCACCGTTTCGATGAGTTGCAACAGCCAGAAAATCCGCAACCTGCGTCAGCAGATCCCCACGTTCGACTGCGTGCCGGGCTGCCACGACTGCTGCGGGCCGGTGACCACTTCGCCCGAGGAAATGGCCCGGCTGCCGCGCAAGACCCGCGCCGAGCAGGATGCCGCGCTGGAAGAACTCAACTGTGTGCACCTGGGGCCGAATGGCTGCACGGTGTATGAAGAGCGACCGCTGATCTGTCGATTGTTTGGTACCACCAAGACGCTGCCATGCCCGAACGAGCGGCGGCCGGTGGAGCTGATTCATCCGCGGGTCGAGAAGCAGATTTTCCAGTACATGGCGGCGAATCGGCAGGTGTTGGTGTAAGCGATCGTTCCCACGCTCTGCGTGGGAATGCCTCTTCGGACGCTCCGCGTTCGGCCTTTGGGACGCAGAGCGTCCCGGGCTGCATTCCCACGCAGAGCGTGGGAACGATCATTGCGGTGATCAGTCCGGAATTGGCAGGCACAGGCTCTCTTTCACCTCTTCCATGACGATATAGCTCTTCGATTCACGCACATGCGGCAGCTTCAAGAGAATGTCGCCGAGCAGTTTGCGATACGAGGCCATCTCGGAAATCCGCGCCTTCACCAGATAGTCGAAATCCCCTGACACCAAATGGCACTCCAGCACATGCGGCAGCTTCAGCACCGCGCGTCTGAATTCTTCGAATGTGTCGCCGGATTTGTAGTCGAGGCTGATCTCGACGAACACCAGCAGGCTACCCTTCAAATGCTGCGGATTGAGCCGGGCGTTGTAGCCCATGATGATCCCCTCGCGCTCCAGACGCCGCACACGCTCGGTGCACGGCGTGGTCGAGAGGCCGACCTTTTCGCCCAGTTCGGTGAAGGAAATCCGCCCGTCCGCTTGCAGGATGCGCAAGATGTTGCGGTCGATCTTGTCCAGCTCACGTTTGGTCTGAGTGTTGGTACGCATAGGGGATGCGCCTCCGTGAAAAGGGTTTTTGCCGAGAATTGTCGCCAAATATAGGCGCTTATATAGTGAAAAGCACTGGCATTTCTTTTTTACACTGCGCCCATCATTGCTCTAACAAACAGTTCGGCGAAAAGCCGCGATGAGGGATTGAAAATGCGCGTCATGGTCTTGGGTAGCGGCGTCATCGGTACCGCCAGTGCTTACTATCTGGCCCGTGCCGGGTTTGAAGTGGTGGTGGTCGACCGGCAGCCTGCTGCGGCCATGGAGACCAGTTTCGCCAACGCCGGCCAGGTCTCGCCGGGTTACGCCTCGCCGTGGGCCGCGCCGGGCGTGCCGCTCAAGGCCATCAAGTGGTTGCTGCAACGCCATGCGCCATTGGCGATCAAGGCCACCGCCGATATCGACCAATACCTGTGGATGGCGCAAATGCTGCGCAACTGCACCGCCAGCCGTTACGCGGTTAACAAGGAGCGCATGGTGCGTCTGTCCGAGTACAGCCGTGACTGCCTCGATGAATTGCGCGCCGAAACCGGAATCGCCTACGAAGGCCGCAGCCTCGGCACCACGCAGTTGTTCCGTACTCAGGCGCAACTGGATAACGCCGCCAAGGACATCGCCGTGCTGAAAGAATCCGGTGTGCCGTTTGAAGTCCTCGATCGCGCCGGTATTGCCCGCGTCGAGCCGGCGCTGGCAGGCGTGACTGACATTCTCGCTGGCGCGCTGCGTCTGCCCAATGACCAGACCGGCGACTGCCAGATGTTCACCACCCGTCTTGCCGAAATGGCGCGCAAGCTCGGCGTGGAATTCCGTTTTGGCGAGGACATTCAGAAACTCGACTACGCCGGTGATCGAATCAACGGCGTGTGGATTGACGGCAAGCTGGAAACCGCTGATCGCTACGTGCTGGCGCTCGGCAGCTACTCGCCGCAACTGCTCAAGTCGTTGGGCATCAAGGCCCCGGTGTATCCGCTCAAGGGCTACTCGCTGACCGTGCCGATCACCAACCCGGACATGGCGCCAACGTCGACCATTCTCGACGAGACCTACAAGGTCGCGATCACCCGTTTCGACAACCGCATCCGCGTCGGCGGCATGGCCGAGATCGCCGGTTTTGACCTGTCGCTGAACCCGCGTCGGCGCGAAACCCTGGAGATGATCGTCAACGACCTTTATCCTCAGGGCGGCAATCTGGCCGAAGCGAGTTTCTGGACCGGCCTGCGTCCGACCACGCCGGACGGTACGCCGATCGTTGGCGCCACGCCGTTCAAGAATCTGTTTCTCAACACCGGTCACGGTACGCTCGGCTGGACCATGGCCTGTGGTTCCGGCCGTTTGCTCGCCGACCTGATGGCGAAGAAAAAGCCGCAGATCAGCGCTGAAGGCCTCGATATTTCCCGTTACGGCAACCAGACCCAGGAGTCCGCAAAACATGTCAATCCAGCGCCAGCTCACCAATGAGCGCATGAGTCAGATCGTCAGCCACAACGGCACCGTGTATCTGGCCGGGCAGGTCGGCGACGACTTCGACGCCGGAATTGAACAGCAGACCCGCGACGTGCTCGCCAATATCGAACGTCTGCTCGATCTGGCCGGGACGGACAAACAGCATCTGTTGTCGGCAACGATCTATTTGAATGACATCGAAGCGCACTTCGCCGGAATGAACGCGGTGTGGGACCAGTGGCTGCCCAAAGGCGCCGCGCCGGCCCGCGCCACCGTCGAAGCGAAGATGGCCAAGCCGAGCATTCTGGTGGAGATCTCCATCGTCGCCGCGCTGCCATAACGTTCCCAAGATCCCTCTCCCGGTGCTGTTGGCGGTTCACGTCGTCAGTCAGCGCCGGTTTTTCTTCCCATGACCGCCCAGAAGTCTGCCGCCATGCGTCCTGCCCGTGCCCTGATCGACCTTCAAGCCCTGCGTCACAACTACCGAATTGCCCGCGAAGTCACCGGCGCCAAGGCGCTCGCGGTGATCAAGGCGGACGCGTATGGCCATGGCGCGGTGCGTTGCGCCCAGGCGCTGGAAGCCGAGGCGGATGGTTTTGCCGTGGCTTGTATCGAAGAAGCACTGGAGCTGCGTTCCGCCGGGATTCGCGCGCCGGTACTGCTGCTGGAAGGCTTCTTCGAAGCTGATGAGCTGGCGTTGATCGTCGAGCATGATTTCTGGTGCGTGGTGCATTCGCTGTGGCAGCTCGAAGCGATCGAGCAGGCAGTCCTGAGCAAACCGCTCACGGTATGGCTCAAGCTCGATTCCGGCATGCACCGCGTCGGCCTGCATGCGAAGGATTATCCAGCGGCCTATCAACGTCTGCTGGCCAGCGGCAAGGTGGCGAAAATCGTGTTGATGAGCCATTTCGCCCGCGCTGATGAACTCCATGCGCAGAGCAGCGCCGAGCAGGTCGCGGTGTTCGAAGCGGCGCGTCAGGGGCTGGCGGCGGAAGTCAGCTTGCGCAACTCGCCAGCCGTGCTCGGTTGGCCAGAAATCCAAAGCGATTGGGTCCGCCCGGGCATCATGCTCTACGGCGCGACCCCGTTCGAAGAAGCCAACGCCGTCGCTGAACGCCTGCAACCGGTGATGACCCTCGAATCGAAAGTCATCAGTGTGCGTGAATTGCCGGCCGGCGAGCCGATCGGTTATGGCGCCAGGTTCATCACCGACAAGCCGATGCGCATCGGCGTGGTCGCTATGGGTTACGCCGACGGCTACCCGCGCCAGGCACCGACCGGCACACCCGTGCTGGTGGCGGGCAAACCCAGCCGCCTGCTAGGGCGCGTGTCGATGGACATGCTCTGCATCGATCTGACCGACGTAGCGGAAGCGGGGCTTGGTTCAACTGTCGAGCTGTGGGGTAAAAACATCCTCGCCAGCGACGTGGCAAAGTGGGCCGATACCATCCCGTATCAGATCTTCTGCAACCTGAAACGGGTGCCAAGGCTCTATTCCGAGGGTTGACGCCGCTGCGGGGGCCAGCTGTTGTAAATACTGAACGCTGTCGCCATGATAACGCTCAATATTCTTACAACATCAGGAGGCTCCCGCCTTGGACGTCGGTGAACGACTGCAATCGATCCGCAAGCTCAAAGGGCTTTCCCAGCGTGAACTCGCCAAACGTGCGGGCGTCACCAACAGCACCATTTCGATGATCGAAAAGAACAGCGTCAGCCCTTCGATCAGTTCGCTGAGAAAGGTGCTCGGCGGCATTCCCATGTCAATGGTCGAGTTCTTTTCCGAAGAGATCCTGCAGGACCAACCGACCCAGATCGTCTACAAGGCCAATGAGCTGATCGACATCTCCGACGGCGCCGTGACCATGAAACTGGTCGGCCGCGCGCACCCGAGCCGCGCCATCGCCTTCCTCAACGAAATCTACCCGCCGGGCGCCGACACCGGCGAAGAAATGCTCACCCATGAGGGCGAGGAAACCGGGATTCTGGTGGAAGGTCGCCTCGAACTGGTGGTGGGTCTGGAAACTTTTATCCTCGAAGCCGGCGACAGCTACTATTTTGAAAGTACCAAGCCGCATCGCTTCCGTAACCCGTTCGACGTGCCGGCGCGACTAATCAGCGCAGCCACGCCGGCGAATTTCTAAGCAGAAGGCGCCAGGCCAATACGGCAAAGGCCCCAGAACCGTTTTACCGATGGGCAACAAGACCCCTCTAACCATGGGGTTGTTTCAGTACAGCGGCCTACCCGCTATACTTGCGCCCGCCTGCGAACCGTGGCCGCAGGCGTGAATAGCCACCATTGAGGGTGAACGCGTGAACCTAATTATGAAAATGCTGGCTGCACCAGCAACCGTACTGGCCCTCTGGGCTGTCAGCGCTCAAGCTGCGACAAATGACGACATCGCCAAACGCCTCGAGCCCGTCGGCCAGGTGTGTGTTCAAGGGCAGGAATGCAAGGGTATGGAAGTGGCTGCTACCGCTGGCGGGGGCGGCGGAGCAAAGGCCCCTAAAGACGTGATCGCCAAGCACTGCAACGCTTGTCACGGCACGGGCCTGCTCGGCGCGCCGAAGATCGGCGACAAGGCAGCCTGGAAGGAGCGCGCCGATCATCAGGGTGGTCTGGACGGCATCCTCGCCAAGGCCATCACCGGCATCAACGCCATGCCGCCAAAAGGCACCTGCGCCGATTGCACCGATGAAGAGCTCAAGGGCGCGATCAAAGAGATGTCCGGTCTGTAATCAGCGCCGGCTTTGAAAAAAACCGTCTTCGGACGGTTTTTTTGTGCCTGCAATCTCACTGCATGTTTTTCGTGATGTAGGCGCCGGCAGAATTGAGCACCGCTTTGTACACGGCGTAAGCATCGGTATCTTCAGGCGCTATTTGCTCGCAGCGCCCTCCTGATATCTGCCTAAGATCACATCCCGGGATCGACATGATGAGGGGAGAGTGAGTAGCGATGATGAACTGCGCGCCGCCGCGCGACAGCTCCATTATCCGGTTGATAAAAACCAATTGCCTCAACGGGGATAACGATGCTTCCGGCTCGTCGAGCACATACAGACCTTGGGCTTTGAATCGATGTTGAAACAACGCCTCCATGGCTTCACCGTGCGACAGGCAATGCATATCCACGCCGCCGTAGTAGCTCTTTATTTCGGGATCAAAGCTCGCCTCTGCATCAAGCTTGCGAATTGCAGTATTCAAGTTGTAGAAGGTTTCTGCCCTGTAGAAAAAAACGTCCTTCTCCCTTCGGTAGCCTTTTGAGAGCGTCAGGCTTTCGTACAGTTTTGAATGAGTATTCTCAGTCGAGAAATTGAAATTCTTCCCACCGCCTTCTGGATTGCAGCCTGACTTGATGGCAATAGCTTCAAGTAATGTGGATTTCCCAGCACCATTTTCGCCGATAAAAACCGTTATCGAGTTGCTGAGCTCAAGCGGGAAGAGGTTTTGTAGCCGGTCACCCACCGTCATGTCTGGCTTCAGGCGTATTTGCTGGATAAACAGATCATTCATATCGATGCCCTCTGAAGATTCTATCGACGGATACCTTCACGCCAATCATCGTTATGCCGAGTCTTATCGAACCAGTGCTGGCCATGGTAAAAATTCCGATATAACCGAGACAGGCAATAAGACGCTCGCCAAATAATTCCGGCGTGGCAGCGGCGCTGAAGAAAATAACCGATACCGTCCCCGCCGATATAGCCATTTCCGGCCAGAAGGATTGTATGGCGCTTGCTTTCAGATACTTGTAGCGTGCTCTTACCGTGTCCTTCAAATATCCATAGCTTCTGATGAGTTGCATTTTACTTTGCTTGCCATCGCTGGAAACGTTGAAGGCGCTGATAAGCGACTCTTTGTACAAATCTTCCTTCGACATTTCTGCTGCATATAACCGCTGGATTACAGGCTTGGCAAATCTTAATTGCACACACGTCAACACAATAATTAAAGCGATGGGCAGGAAGAAATAGATGTTTTCCCGGAGCAGAATATAGGCTGCGGAAACCGTCAAAATGCAAGAGCCCATGAGGTGGATTGTGTCATGAATGACGGAAGCAATTTTTTCCGCGTCTTCTTTTATCAATGTCACCCGAGAACATAATGGAGAGGGGCGTTTATCATGCACAATGAAGTTGATAAGTAGAAAGCGGGATCTTGCTTCTATGAGCGTTGCCAAGGAATTGCCCAGAGCTTGGCTTGATAGCTTGGTTAGAAAAACAGCGATAAGAGTGAAATAAAATTCAGCGTTAATGGAGCCAGTAGTAAGAGCCGACAGGCTCTTTGCGATGACTGATGGTATTAACAATTGACATATACTTGCTACGGTAAGGCAAATAACCGAAAGCAGAAAAACGGTCAGGTTATTTCGCAAGCATATAAACATAGTTCAATGCCCCTCGTGCTGCAGTTCGTAGCTACGAATTCGACTACGTCTATAAGATGCCTCTCTGCTCGAGTAGTAGATAGATATCAGTGACATCGTGGGGCTCAGAACGCGTTCAAGATAGATGGCTGAGGCAAAAATTGAGCCTATATTCGTTTCGCCAACGCTTAGCAGATGGGCCGATACCAATAATAAAACCACTATCGCTACCGGATAACATGTGCCTGACATTGATTCGAATGTTGTGGCTTTGAAACTTGAGCGAAAAGCGAGGCGCTCGATATTTTTTATATCGATCTTGATCCTGTTGGTGTATGGCTTTGCATTAAGCAAAAGCTCACAGATGGCGCCTATTGTTACGGTGTTTTCTTGAACGTACTCAGCAAACAGTGAGTTGCTATTTTTTCGAGTTATAAGGTATGCCGCAATAGCATAAACGAGGCCGGTAAGTGGTGCGAGTGCCAGAAGTGGATGATAGTGGGCAGTCACCAGGAGAGCAGCGATAATGATGCTGCAGTTCAGCGATACATCCAGATAAATTGAGTGATACAAATATATCGAGCCATCAACGTCGCCATCGATGAGTTCGATCCGCTCGCCTGGTTTTTGCGTATGCTCGAAGCTTCTGTCTAGTAGGTGATTCAGGATTGCCTTCTTCAGAATAAATCTTGTTTTGGACGCGGTTTTTTGTAGATAGATGTTGGCTGCCAGCTTTAATGGGGGCGTGGCGATGAGGGAGAACGAAGCGCCCGCGAGCGCGTATAAATATAAACTGTCACTTGCCAAGTATAGATTGATTGAGTTGCCTATTAAATAGGGTGATGCGCTTGTAAGAATCGCAATGCCTACACCAAAGCAGCAGAGTTTTAGATTATCCTTCATGATTCTAGAAACCCCATTTGGTGGGGGAGGAATGGAAATTCATAGTCATGCTCGATTAGCCCAATTGAGCCGATTAGCGATCCCACTCTTCCAATCCACAAACCCAAAGGATCTGCAGTCTTTGTTCTAAGGTTTCGACTGCCTTGCTCACTGAGGTTGATGATGTTTGACCATAGAAATATCTTAGGGTTACTTAGCGAATCTGGTGAAAGCTTTTTAATTATATTAAGAATTCCAAAAGCGCCATGACATAAAGAGTCGTTAATAGGGCGCTTTCTTTTTTCTAGATCGTAGTAAGAAAATGCAGTCTTAGACGGATGTTTCTCCAAGAACTCTGTTGCCAGTCTCACTCCCTTTCTAGCAAAATAATCTATTGCCAAGAAGTTTCCTGGTAAGCCATGGCTCCATGAAAACTCGCCCGCACTTGATGCTGAACGTTTTCTATAGTCATGCCAGTTTTCAATCGTTCCATCATATTGGTCGAGCTCCCAAGATAGAAATCCTAAGAATAAATTCTTGATTGAGTCGTCTTTTGCGATCAGATCGTTGAAATAAAATAACGAATATGCGCACCCCATAATGCCATGGGACAATCCGCTCAATAGAGCATCGCTTCTAGTAGTGACTGCATTATCAAATGTCGCTAGTTTGCGGCCGGCTATAGGCGTGAGTTCTGTTTTTAACTTATCGTATAAGGATTTCGCTAAATCAGAAAAGCATTTGTCTTTCGTGAGGCTGAAGAGATGAGTCAGTACGTTTAAAGTTCCGAACATACCTGATAGAAAGTCCGAGCCCCAAAAGTATTTTTGCCACCAAGGCTCAATGAGTGCCTCTTCAACATATCTCTTGTAGAGTTGTAGTAGTTCGTGTTCCCTTTCATCATCAAAATAGTCTAGGCTTATCAATAGCGGTATAATTGCGGAGGATAAGCCGAAGTGAAAACCACCTAAATGCGTACCTTTATTCGAAAGTTTTTGGATCACTCTGCTGTAACAAATATTTAGCAGTTGGCTTACCAGCTTTTTATCTATAGCGCTGCTGCGGCTAGTAGCGACCACGCACCCGTAGAGAATGCCGGACAGGCCGTAGTAGAAATCGTCCCCTAACTCTGAGAACTCCATGTAACCGCCAGGTGATGAATGAAATCCCAACCAAAGTCCATTGCTGGAAATTTCACTGCCTAACATCTCATTGATCAACTTCGCATTGACCTCTGATGATGACCTGAGTTTGTTAATGATCTCATCTACGTTTGAATACCGAGGGTCGTTCAGGTCGTCGTATTGTCTGAATGTGTGGTCCGTCAGCTTATCACCATGTTCATACATATTTTTCATTGCTAATAAAGTATTCGCAGTCAGTTTTTCTTCAAATGCGATTCTGTTCTTGCTCATGGTTTGAACGTATTGGAGGCTGTTATCGATTCCGTTTATATAGTCATTGCTATCTAGGTGGCCATTGCCATCGTATCTTGGTTCAAAGAATTCAAGGGCCCCAGTTTGTCCTTGAGCAAAAGGTACGTCTAAATCCAAGCAAGCGGCGATCTCTGCCTTGAGAAAGCCTATGGCAGGGGCGGTGTCGTTATTGAGAATGTTCTCTAGGAAGGCTCTACGTTTTTTAGTGCATCGCATTAAAGTCGCATGCAAGGAGCATTGGATAGCGTAGTGATATGTGGCGGTCGGCCTCGGAATATACCTATTTCTTCTTCCTCGGAGAGAACCAATAATTTCGATGATTGAAGCCTGATTACTATTCACAATGGAGAACAATTTGTTCAGGCCTTCAATGATTTCTTTTTCGTAGTGCCACGGCTGCGCCGCTTTTCCATCGATATACAAAACGTTTTGGTTTGGAAATATTTTCACTCCGTCCATGCCAAACTGGCTCTGTCCACTCTCGTCTTCCAGATGTTGATACAGATTTAAGCTGACATATTGCTCCGATAGTCCACCTAACGCACTCAGGTCTACACCTATGCCGTCGGTGCCTTTCCACGTCCAGTTTGGAAGTATGCTTGTTTGGGTGACATTCCAGCGTACTTCTTTTGGAATGGTTTCAATATTAAGGGTGCTATAGAAAATGGTTTCGAGATCAATTGGGATAGGGCTTGCGCCATGTGCAATCAAATTGTCAGAGGTAATATCGGCGGCCATAAAAGTGGTGCAGTAGCCTAAAAGAAATCCAGCTCTTTTAAAGTAAGAAGAAACTTCGGCTTCGTTTTCTGCCTGAGTTTGAGGTGTGTGCTCTGACCAGCCGTGTTCTTTTTTTACAAGATACCTTGGTAATTTCCAGTTTTCGTAATCATCTCCGGCAGCATTGCTCAAATGCAGTAGTAAATCAGATGCTTCGGCTTCAAGTTCCAAATTTCTCGGTTTGTAAATTATCTTAATGGAACCAAAAGAAAGTATACAAACGGTCCTAGATCCAATGTGAGTTTCGCTGGATGAAACATCAACGGAGGAAAGTGTGGATCCGGTCGGTATATCGAATTGTTTGTTTATATCTTGTCTGTCTTCGATGAGAGCGAGGACTAACTGTATCGTGAATTCGATAAAATTATTTGAAAGTTTGGTCAGGACTCGATCCATTTCAGGGTAGGCGCTAATAATGTCGAGGAGGTAGTTCCTATTTTCACCAACCAATTTGAAATATGCAGAAGTCTCCATTTTGCTGCTGATGGTCTTTTCAAACACTATTTTTTCCGTTATCAAGACATTATTTGCCGCGTTAGTAAGTCGTGCTGCAAGGTTGGTTACAAAGCCATTGATGACCGTTGATTTCAATGCTTCGTTGTTTTTACATGATTTCGGAAATTGTTTTTCGATATGGAAGATGTAATAAGACAGGTATGGCCAGACTGGACAGTCAGTAGCGTAGCCGCGTTTCATGGGCGTTGTTCCGCTTAAAAAATCTTTAGGATTTTTCATTGTCTTATCCTTAAATAGTGAGGGCGGCCACTCGGTTCGAGTGCCACCCAATTTTATTTACATATAGGTCGCGTAGCAGCATCCTTGCCAACACTGTGAACAGCAGCTAGTGCATGGTCGTGAACCGCTGCTTGCTGCGCTCAAGTTACTGAATGCTTGAATCGCCAAAGTTGAGATTGGTGTCGTTGAGTTTAGAACGCGTGCTCGGGCACGACGGATTGCTAAGAAGTCGATTTCCATAATTGAGCCTTGACGTGAATTAGTGTTTGCCTTGATGGCATAAGTTTCTGGAGTGTTACGTTATGAATCCTAGCGAGGATTGAAATAACTTCAATTCAGACGCTTCCTGTAGTGATGCATGATTAAATTCGGTTCGATGTAGGAAAAATACCTAGAAGTTTGTGAGGTGATTCATTGGGCGCGGACAATTCATTGTTATTGCTATATATTTTTTGTAGGTATTTGCAACCTAACTTGAGGTTCGACCCATCAAGAAATTTCGCGGTTTTTCTTTTTAATCACCTTCCCTCTGAAGTAATTCCCCGGCAATCTCGGTCTACCCCTATCAACAGAACGAGCGGGAGGCTTCAGATGGTGCAGTTGTGTTCGATCGAACAGGCGGTGGACGACGTATTGGCGCGTTTGCCTGCGCACATCCACATGGGCCTGCCGCTGGGGCTGGGCAAGCCGAATCACTTCGTCAACGCGCTGTACCGGCGCATCAAGGACCTGCCCGAGCGGCAGCTGACGATCTATACCGCACTGTGCCTCGGTCGGCCGAATCTGGGCGATGGCTTGCAGAAGCGCTTTATCGAGCCTTTCGTCGAGCGGGTGTTTGGTGATTATCCGGAGTTCGATTTCCTCGCCGATCTGCAGCGCGACAGCCTGCCCGCCAACATCCGTATCCAGCAGTTTTTCATGCAGCCTGGCAGTCTGCTCAACAGCGCGCCGGCGCAGCAGGATTACGTCAGCAGCAATTACAGCCATGCCGCTCGCGACATCAACGCAGCGGGTCTCAATCTGGTGGCGCAATTGCTCGCCAGCAGCAGCGAACACCCTGATCGCTTAAGCCTGAGCTGCAACCCGGACATCACCCTCGACCTGTTGCCGATGATCGCCAAGCGCCGCGAGGCGGGGGAGACCATTGTGCTGGTCGGCCAGGTGCATACGGATCTGCCGTACATGCCCGGCGATGCGGAAGTCGACATCGACACGTTTGATCTTCTGATCGACGAGAAGGACAGCAGCACGCTGTTTTCAACGCCGAACATGCCCGTGGGCTTTCAGGATCATTTCATTGGCTTGCACGCCAGTACGCTGGTGCGCGATGGCGGCACATTGCAAATTGGTATCGGCTCGATGGGGGATGCGTTGACCGCTGCGTTGCTTGCCCGTCAGGCCGATAACGCCGGCTATCAGGCGGTGCTCGATGACATCAACCTCAGTCAATGGGCGCAATTGATCCAGCGCGAGGGCGGCACCGCGCCATTTGCCAAAGGCCTTTACGGTTGCAGCGAGATGTTCGTCAACGGGCTGTTGGTATTGGCGGATGCCGGGATCATTCGGCGCAAGGTCTATCCGGATGTGCCGACTCAGCAGCAGGCCAACGCCGGTACCCTCGACCAAGCCGCGCAGCCCGACGGTATCTCGGTGCACGGCGGCTTCTTCCTTGGCCCGCGCAGTTTTTATGAGCGGCTGCGCGAGTTGCCGCAAAGCAAGCTGCTGGAATTCAACATGACCCGCATCAGCTACATCAACGAGCTGTACGGCCAGGAAGAGCTCAAGCGCTTGCAGCGCATCGATGCGCGCTTCATCAACACCGTGTTCACCATGACTCTGCTCGGCGCCGGCGTGGCTGATCAATTGGCAGACGGACGCGTGCTCAGCGGTGTTGGCGGCCAGTACAACTTTGTTGCTCAGGGCCACGCGCTGGAGGGCGCGCGATCGATGTTGATCCTGCGCAGCTGGCGCGAGTCCGGCGGCGAGGTCAGCTCCAATATCGTCTGGGACTACGGCCACTGCACGATCCCGCGGCACCTGCGCGACATCGTCGTCACCGAATACGGCATCGCCGACCTGCGCGGCAAAACCGACGCGGCGGTGATCGAAGCGTTGCTCAATATCAGCGACTCGCGGTTCCAGCCGGGACTGATCGAACAGGCGCAGACAGTCGGCAAGCTGCCGAAGGACTTCCGTCTCGATCCACGGTTTGCCGACAACACACCGCAACGCTTGCAGGCGATTGCCGCACGGCATCCGAACCTGTTTCCGGAGTATCCGCTGGGCTGTGATTTCACCGCCATCGAACGGGATCTGCTGCGGGCGCTGAACTGGCTGAAGAGCAAGTTCAAGCTGACCGAGATTCTCGACTTGGGCAAGGCAGCGCTGGATGCGCCGGAGGCCTCAGTGTTCCCGGAACATCTTGAACGGATGCAGCTGACTAATCCGGAAGGTCTCAAGGAAGACCTGTTCCAACGCCTGCTGCTCACAGGCCTGAAAGCTACCGCGCAATAACTGACCCCCCCCAGAACCCACTGTGGGAGCGAGCCTGCTCGCGAAAGCGGTGTGTCATTCACTCAACAGGGTGACTGACACAATGCATTCGCGAGCAGGCTCGCTCCCACAGGGGTAACTCGGTGCCGCTGGTTACTCGATGAAGGTGACGACGCCATCCTTCAGCGATTGCACGCGAGCCAGCGACTCGACGCGGTAGCCCTGCGAGTCCAGTTCGGCGCGGCCGCCCTGGAACGACTTTTCGATGACGATGCCCAGACCGGCAACGGTGGCGCCGGCCTGTTTGATGATCGAGATCAGCGCTTGCGAGGCCTTACCGTTGGCGAGGAAATCGTCGATGATCAGCACGCGGTCGCTGCTGGTCAGGTGGCGCGGGGAGATGGCCACGGTGCTTTCGGTCTTCTTGGTGAACGAGTAGACGGTCGCCGAGAGCAGGTTTTCAGTCAGGGTCAGCGACTGTTGCTTGCGGGCAAAGATCACCGGCACGCCGAGGTTCAGACCGGTCATGATCGCCGGGGCGATGCCCGAAGCTTCGATGGTGACGATCTTGGTGATTCCCGAATCCTTGAACAGCGCGGCGAATTCGTCACCGATCAGCTTCATCAGGGCCGGGTCGATCTGGTGGTTCAGGAAAGCGTCGACTTTCAGGACCTGATCGGAAAGCACGATGCCTTCTTCGCGGATTTTTTTGTGCAGTGCTTCCACAACAGCTTCCTCTGTTGGCGCGATGGGCGCCGAAGGTAGATTAAAAAGTAGTCGATTCTAGCGCTTTAACATCGCGCGTATGTCGGCCAATGCGCTATTGCCACGCACGGCTTTGACTTCAGTCGGGGTGTCGTCGTTGCCTTCCCAGGCCAGATCGTCCGGCGGCAGCTCATCCAGAAAGCGACTCGGCGCGCAGTCGATGATTTCACCGTACTGCTTGCGCTTGGCTGCGAAGGTGAAGGCCAGGGTCTGGCGGGCGCGGGTGATGCCCACGTAGGCCAGGCGGCGTTCTTCTTCAATGGTGTCGGCTTCGATGCTGGAGCGGTGCGGGAGGATTTCCTCTTCCATGCCCATGATGAACACGTAGGGAAATTCCAGCCCTTTGGAGGCGTGCAGCGTCATCATTTGCACACCTTCGGCGCCGTCCTCTTCTTCCTGCTGGCGCTCGAGCATGTCGCGCAGCACCAGTTTGCCGATGGCGTCCTCGACGGTCATTTCGCCGTCCTCGTCCTTCTCAAGGGTGTTTTTCAACGCCTCGATCAGGAACCAGACGTTGCCCATGCGGTAGTCCGCCGCCTTGTCGCTAGAGCTGTTGGTACGCAGCCAGTTCTCGTAGTCGATGTCCATGACCATGCTGCGCAGCGCCGAGATCGGATCTTCGCCGGCGCACTGCTCGCGGACCTTGTCCATGAAGCGCTTGAAGCGCGCCAGGCGATCAGTAAAGCGGCTGTCGAGATGTTCGCCAAGACCGATTTCGTCGGTGGCGGCGTACATCGAGATCTTGCGCTCGGTGGCGTAGTTGCCGAGCTTTTCCAGGGTGGTCGAGCCGATCTCGCGACGCGGCACGTTGATCACGCGCAGGAAGGCGTTGTCGTCATCCGGGTTGACGATCAGGCGGAAGTAGGCCATCAGGTCCTTCACTTCCTGGCGACCGAAGAAGCTGTTGCCGCCGCTCAGGCGATACGGCACCTGATGGTGTTGCAGCTTCAATTCGATCAGCTTGGCCTGGTAGTTACCGCGATAAAGAATCGCAAAATCGCTGTACGGGCGGTCGGTGCGCAAGTGCAGGCTGAGGATTTCCATGGCCACGCGCTCGGCTTCGGCGTCCTCGTTGCGGCAGCGGATCACGCGGATCTCGTCGCCATGGCCCATCTCGCTCCACAGCTGCTTTTCGAATTCGTGCGGGTTGTTCGAGATCAGCACGTTGGCGCAGCGCAGGATGCGGCTGGTGGAGCGGTAGTTCTGCTCGAGCATCACCACTTTCAAGGACGGATAGTCGTCCTTGAGCAGCATCAGGTTTTCCGGGCGTGCGCCACGCCAGGCGTAGATCGACTGGTCGTCGTCGCCGACCACGGTGAACTGGTTGCGCTTGCCGATGAGCATTTTCACCAACAGATACTGGCTGGCGTTGGTGTCCTGGTATTCGTCGACGAGCAGGTAACGGACCTTGTTCTGCCACTTTTCGAGAATGTCGCCGTGTTCTTCGAAGAGCTTTACCGGCAGCAGGATCAGGTCATCGAAGTCCACCGCGTTGAACGCCTTGAGCGTGCGCTGATAGTGGGTGTAGACGATGGCGGCGGTCTGCTCCTTCGGGTTGCGCGCGTTTTCCAAGGCCTGGGCGGGCAGGATCAGGTCGTTTTTCCAGGCGCCGATCATGTTCTTGATCTCGTCGACGCCGTCGTCGCCTGCGTATTCCTTCTGCATGATGTCGGTCATCAGGGCTTTGACGTCGGTCTCGTCGAAGATCGAGAAACCGGGTTTGTAGCCCAGCCGCGCATGCTCCTTGCGGATGATGTTCAGGCCCAGGTTGTGGAAGGTGCAGACGGTCAGGCCACGCCCTTCGCCGGCACGCAACAGGGTGCCGACCCGCTCTTTCATTTCGCGCGCGGCCTTGTTGGTAAAGGTCATGGCGACGATGTACTGGGCGCGGATGCCGCAGTTCTGGATCAGGTGCGCGATCTTGCGCGTGATCACGCTGGTCTTGCCGGAGCCAGCACCGGCGAGCACCAATAGAGGGCCGCCGACGTAGTTCACGGCTTCTTGCTGCCGGGGATTGAGTCGGGACATACGAAAATTCGGGAGTCGTTGACGAAATGGGCCGGCATTTTAACAGGCTCAGCGATTTGTGCTGCTCTGTCCGACTTGTGACGCAACACGCGATTCAGATTTGCCGGTTTTGTTACTTTCACGCAGGATACGCGGGGATTTTGCGGCTAATGTTCTCATTCGTGACACAAAATAACGTTTCGATGCCGTTGTCATCAGACAACGCATTGGTCATTGTTCAGCACACCGGCATAATGCCCCGCCTACATCATTGCAGAGTCTAGGGAGTCAGCTTGTCTACGCCTGTCGAACCCTTGCGTTTGCTGCTACTGGCCGAAGAGCCAGCGTGGACAGCGTTGTTGCGTGAGTGTCTGGCTCCGATGGGGAGCGCGGCGGTGCTGATCAGCGCGCCGAACTGGGATTCGGTCAGCCGCCTGTTCGAAGACAACCGCCACGCGGTACTGCTGACCCTGCCAGCGTTGCAGCCGCCGCCCGGGCGTTGCAGCCTGCCGACCGTTCTGCTGCTGGAGCACGAGCCGGCCACCGCGCCGGTCGGTGTCAGCGACTGGCTGGTGTTCGACGCCCTCGACGCCGGCATGCTCCAGCGTTGCCTGCGCCATGTGCGCGAGCGCGGCGTGCTGGAAAACACTCTTCAGCGCCTCGCCGAACAGGACCCGCTGACCGGTATCGCCAACCGTCAGGGCTTCCAGACTCTGCTCACCGCGCGCCTTGCCGAAGGCGACGGTCGCGGTCTCGCCCTCGGCCATCTCGATCTCGACAACTTCCGCCATGCCAACGATGCCCTTGGTCATCAGGCCGGCGATCGCTTGATCCTGCAAGTTGTCGCGCGGCTGAAAAGTCAGCTGGAGGCCGGCGATCAACTGGCACGGCTGGGCAGCGATGAATTCGCTCTGCTGATCGATACCCGCCGCGCGCCGCAACGCGCCGAGTGGATGGCCGAACGCATCACTGAGGCGTTGGCCGAACCTTATTGGGTCGACGGCGAGAGCCTGCTGATCGGCTCCAGCCTTGGCATCGCCCATGCCCGTGCCAACGGCGGTGCCGATCCACTGATGTGGCACGCCCATATCGCCATGCAGCAGGCCAAGAGCACGCAGGGCTGCACCTTTCATATCTTCAACGAACGCATCAACCGCAACGCGCGCAGCATGGCCGACCTCGAAAGTGAACTGCGCCGGGCCTTGCGCCGCGATGAGCTGGAACTGCATTACCAGCCACGCCTGAATCTTGAAGACGGCCAGATTGTCGGCCTCGAAGCGCTGGTGCGCTGGCGTCATGGCGAGCGCGGTCTGTTGCCACCGAGCGAGTTCGTCCCGCTGGCCGAGCAGAGCGGTCTGATCGTGCCGCTGGGCTACTGGGTGATTTCCCGCGCCTTGCGTGATATGCAGGCCTTGCGCGAGCAGGGGCTGCCGGCGCTGCACATGGCGATCAATCTGTCGTTCCGCCAGTTTCAGGACAGCCAGTTGCTGCCGACACTTAGCCGCCTGATCGCCGAGCGCGGCGTCGAGGCGCAGTGGCTGGAATTCGAACTGACCGAAACCGCCGTGATGCGGCGCAGCGATCTGGTCAAACAGACCATGGATGCGCTCGGCCGCCTCGGTGTGCGCTTCTCGCTGGACGATTTCGGCACCGGGTTTTCGTCGTTCGTGCACCTCAACAGCTTGCCGATTACATTGCTGAAGATCGACAAGAGTTTTGTCGGCGGCATGGTACAGCGCGAGGAGAACCGCAAACTGGTGCACGCGATGATCAACCTTGCGCACAACCTGCACCTGGAAGTAGTTGCCGAAGGGGTCGAGACGCCGGAGCAACTGGAGTTGCTGCGCGGGTTCGGCTGCGATCAGGTGCAGGGTTACCTGATCAGCCGACCGCTGCCGTTGGATGAGTTGGTGGAATATCTGGCGTCTGGATCGAACCAGCAGCCGGCTTTGGAAATCGTCGGTTGATCACGATTGTTGCGGCCGGCAAAAATCCCCGTGGGAGCGAGCCTGCTCGCGAAGGCGTTATGTCAGCTGAATGATCTGGGCCTGACACTCGGTCTTCGCGAGCAGGCTCGCACACAAAGGAAACCCTCATTCGGCCTGGGGGATGTTGAAACCTTGAGCTTGCGGCTCGCGCCGAATCATCCGCTGCATCTTCCATTCAAACGCCAGCGTCAGGCTCACCGCCGCGCACGCCAGGCCCAACGCCAGACCCCACCAGACGCCCGTCGGCCCCCAATTGAGATGGAACGCCATCCACCACGCCGCTGGTGCGCCGATCAGCCAATAGCAAGCGAGCCCCACGAGAAACGTAGTCTTGGCATCCTTGAGCCCACGAATACAGCCCATGGCAATCGTCTGCGTGCCGTCGAACAGCTCGAACCACGCCGCTACGGCCAGCAGGCTCACCGCCAGACGGATCACTTCGGCAAACGCCGGATCGTTGTGGTCGAGGAACAGGCCGACCAACTGGTTCGGCCACAGCCAGAACACCAGGGCAAAACCGAGCATCACCACGGCGCCGAAGGCGATGCCGACACGCCCGGACATGCGCGCATCGACCAATTGCCCGGCGCCATAGTGTTGGCCGACGCGCATGGTGATGGCGTAAGACATCCCGGCCGGGACCATGAAGGCCACCGACACGATCTGCAGGGCGATTTGATGCGCGCCCATCTGCGTACTGCCCATGGTGCCCATGCACAACGCGGCAAAGGCAAACAGCCCGACTTCCACCGCATAGGTGCCGCCAATCGGCAGGCCCAGACGCCACAGTTCTTTCAGGTATTGCCGGTTCGGCCGCGACAGACCGGCGCGCAACGGATAAGCGTCATACGCCGGATGCCGGCGGATATGCCAGGCCAGCGCCAGTGCCATGCAGTTGGCGACAATCGCCGTGACCAGACCGATACCGGTCAGGCCCAGTTGTGGCAGGCCGAACATGCCGGTGATCAGCGCGTAGTTGAGCAGGAAGTTGGCCACCGTACCGGCGAGGCTGATGACCATCACTGGCGTCGCCCGGCCAATCGCACTGGTAAAACCGCGCAGGGCCATGAAGCTCAGGTAGCCGGGCAGGGCGAAGGGCAGGGCGATGAGAAATTGCCCGGCGGCGTTGACGTTGGTTTCGGTTTGGCCGAACAGCAGCAACACCGGTTTGAGGTTCCACAACAACAGCCCGGCGCCGAGGGCCATCAGCCAGGCCAGCCACAACCCGGCCTGGGTCAGGCGCGCGGCACCGATGATGTCGCCGGCACCCTGACGGATCGCCACCAGTGTGCCGACCGCTGCAATCACGCCGATGCAGAAAATCGACACGAACGAGTAGCTCGCGGCACCGAGGCCGCCACCGGCCAGCGCCTCGGGACTGAGGCGCGCCATCATCAGGGTGTCGGTCAGTACCATCAGCATGTGCGCCAACTGCGAAGCAATCAGCGGCCCCGCCAGCCGCAGAATGGCCCAGAGTTCGGTACGCACAGGATGCTGCATGGTCATCACCACCCAAATATCAGAGGAAGCAGAAGAGCGTCGATTCTCGGCGCTTGGCAGGCTTTGCACAAAGGGATAAAAAGGATGGGTGGCATGATTAATACTCATCCTGAATCGTCCTGCCGAATTGGCTGTATCCCCGCTATTGGAGCTTTGTGTATGTCCCGACGCCTTCCGCCGTTGTATGCCCTGCGCGCATTCGAAGCGGCAGCGCGACACAGCTCGTTCACCCGCGCGGCGGAAGAACTGTCGATCACCCAGAGCGCGGTCAGTCGGCACATGCGCACTCTTGAAGAACACTTCGCCTGCCGGCTGTTTCACCGCAGCGGGCGCAATCTGCAACTGACCGAATCGGCGCGGCTGCTGCTACCCGGTATCCGCGAAGGCTTCGCCGCCCTTGAGCGCGCCTGCAATACCTTGCGCGCCGAGGACGACATTCTGCGCATGAAAGCGCCATCGACCCTGACCATGCGTTGGCTGCTGGCGCGGTTGAGTCGCTTCCGCCATTTGCAGCCGGGCAATGAGGTGCAACTGACCAGCGCATGGATGGATATCGATTCGGTGGACTTCAACAATGAACCGTTCGATTGCGCGGTGTTGCTCAGTGACGGGCATTTCCCACCGGACTGGGAAGCGAGCCTGCTGTTTCCCGAGGAATTGATTCCGGTCGGCGCGCCGAACCTGCTCAATGACCAACCTTGGGACGTAGCGCGTCTGGCGGCTGCTGAACTGCTGCACCCGACCCCGGATCGCCGCGATTGGCGCAGTTGGCTGGAGCGCATGGGGCTGTCCGATCAGGTATCGCTCAAGGGCGGGCAAGTGTTCGATACGCTGGAGCTGGGCATGATCGCCGCGGCGCGCGGCTATGGCGTTTCGATGGGTGATCTGTTGATGGTCGCCGAAGACGTTGCGCAAGGACGCTTGAGCCTGCCGTGGCCGACCGCCGTCGCCAGTGGCCTGAATTATTACCTGGTGTGGCCGAAACCGCGTCCGGGAGGTGAACGTTTGCGCCGTCTCAGCGATTTTCTCCAAGGCGAAGTACGCGCTATGCAATTGCCGGCGGTAGAGCGCTTGAGCTGAAACGTTCGAGCCGGCACAATGCCACTACTGCGCCATACCCACGCAATCCGCTCAAGTATTCGGATTTTCCGCCGACTACGAGCATGTGGAACCGTCGTGCCGGTTCCGCGCTACCCCCATTATTAGAATATTTTCCGGGCAATTACCGCGATCAAGGAGGATTCGGTGGCTCGGCCAGGAGCTGTTCATGTCTCAACCTCGTGCTCGGATCGCCTCGCAGCTGGGCCTTGCCCTTGCTGTGATACTGGCGATAGTCATCAGCGGCAGTACGGTGTTCGCCTTGCGTTCGCTGGATTCCGCCAACCTCGCCACCCGTGAAGAGCATCTGGCCAGTGAGGCCCGGCTGCTGGCCGATCAACTGAGTACCTTTCACGGTACGCTGCGTGAAAGCACCCTGCGCCTGAGCGGGCTGTTCGAAAAGCGCTTCGGCAGTGGTTTGAGTGTGCACCCCGATCAGCCAGTGACCGTGGCCGGCGTGCAGACTCCGGGTCTGCACCTGGGCAACGAGGTGCTGAACAACAACTTCAAGGAAGTTGACGAGTTCAAGCAGATGACCGCTGGTGTGGCCACGGTATTCGTGCGCAGCGGCGAAGACTTCATTCGCGTCAGCACCAACGTCAGCAAGCAGGACGGCACCCGTGCCATCGGCACCGTGCTCGATCATGCCAACCCGGCGTACGCGAAGTTGATGGCGGGGCAGAGTTATGTCGGCCGCTCGTTGCTGTTCGAGCGCTACTACATGTCGCAGTACACCCCGGTGCGTGATGCGGGCGGCAAGATCATCGCCGTGTTGTACGTAGGTTTCGATTACACCGACGCGCAGAACGCGCAGTTCGCCAATCTCAAGCGCTTCCGCATTGGCAAGACCGGCTCGCTGGCGCTGCTCGACGAGCAGAATAAATGGCTGGTGCCGATTGCCGGCGTCGAAAACCTGGATCAAGCCGCCCCGACCATCAACAACCTGGTGAAAACCCCGGGCAAGGGTGAGTTCTGGAGCGACAAGGGCGAGGACTTCTACAGCATCGCCGTGCCGTTTGAAGGTGGTCCGTGGTCGGTGGTGGCGAGCATGCCGAAAGCCGAGATCCGCGCGGTGACCTGGAGCGTCGGTACGCAACTGGCGATCGGCAGCCTGCTGGCGATGTTGCTTGCGGTCGGTTCCGTGGTCTGGCTGCTGCGCAGCAAACTCGCACCGCTGGGTGATCTGGTGCGTCAGGCCGAGGCCTTGGGTGCTGGTGATCTGAGCGTGCGGCTGAACGTATCGAGCCACGATGAAATCGGTCAGCTGTCGCGCGCGTTCAACCAGATGAGCCAAGCGCTGTCGACCATGGTCGAGCACATCCGCCGCGCTTCGGAAGAGGTCAACAGCCGTGCGCAGGCGCTGTCCGGTTTGTCCGGCGGTGCGTATGAAGGCATGGAGCAGCAATCGGGCGAAATCACCAGCATGGCCGGCGCCGTGGAAGAGTTCAGCGCCACCTCGCTGAACATTGCCGACAACATGGGCGCGACCCAGCGCCTGGCGCAGGAAAACGCGCAGCAAACCCAGATTGGCCGCAACTCGATGGAAGAAGCGTCGTCGTCGCTGGAGCAGATCGCTGGCGCGCTGAACAGCACCGCCAGCGTGATCAACACGCTGGGGCAGCGCTCGCAGGAAATCGGCGGCATTGTCGGCGTGATCACTTCGATCGCCGAGCAGACCAACCTGTTGGCACTTAACGCTGCCATCGAAGCCGCGCGTGCCGGTGAGCAGGGTCGCGGTTTTGCCGTGGTCGCGGACGAAGTGCGCAGCCTCGCCTCGCGTACCCGTCAGGCGACCGATGAAATCTCCAGCATGATCCACAGCATCCAACAGGAGACCGGCAACGCGATCAGCACCATGGAGCAGGGCAATGTGCTGATGCAGGAAGGCCTGTCGCGCAACGCCAATGTCGCCTCGGCACTGGCGCGGATCGATGAGCAGAGCCGTTCGGCAGGCCAGCAGTTCGCCGCGATCACCACCGCCACTCAGGAACAAAGCAGCACTGCGACGTTGCTGAGCAGCAATTTGCAAAGCATCGCCTTGGCCAACAGCGAGCAGCGTGAGGTGGTGTCAAACCTGGCTGTCACCGCTAAAGAGCTGGAGAAGCTGGCGGCGGATCTGCGTTCCGAGGTTGACCGCTTCCGTTGATGCATCTTTGAAACAGCTATCGCGAGCAGGCTCACTCCCACAGTAGTCGGCGTAATTCACAAATATTGTGAAGGCCCGAAATCCCTGTGGGAGCGAGCCTGCTCGCGAACGCCTATCACCGACAGCTTCTTTGGACTTGCTGAAACGTTTCCGCAGCGCTATAAAAATGGCACAACTCCAATAAAGGCTGCTGCCATGACCCCGCTCAAACTCCTCGTCGCCCTCGGCGCGTTCTCTGCCGCTTCCCACGCCATGGCCTGGGACTATGTCCTGCTCGACGCCAACACTCCGGCAAAAAACTGGACGATCACCAGCGAGCAACTTGGCGTAAAAACCGCCAAACCGTTCTCCGTGACCCTGCGTACCCTGCATGGCGGTCGTCAGGAGGGCGTCAGCATTGTCGATATCGATAACGGCACGATGAAACTCTCGGTAGTGCCGACCCGTGGCATGAACGTGTTGCAGGCTTCGGTGGGCGACGTGCGGATGGGCTGGGACTCGCCGGTCAAGGACGTCGTCAACCCGGCGTTCATCGAACTCAACGGTCGCGGTGGCCTGGGTTGGCTCGAAGGCTTCAATGAGCTGGTGACCCGTTGCGGTTATGAGTGGGTTGGCCATCCCGGCATGGACAACGGCGAATTGCTGACCTTGCACGGTCGCGCCGCCAACATCCCGGCCAGCACCGTCACTTTGCACATCGACGAGAAGCCGCCGTATGCCATCACGCTGCGTGGCGAGCTGAAAGAGCAGGCATTCAAGAAAGTCGATTTCTCGGTAGCGACTGAACTGGTCACCGAACCGGGCAGCGCCAGCTTCGCCCTCAACGACACCCTGACCAACAACGGCGACTATGCGAAGGAATATCAGGCGCTGTATCACAGCAACTTCAGCACGCCGTTTCTTGAGCAGGGCGCAAAGTTCGCAGCGCCGGTGAAGCAGGTTTCGCCGTTCAACGACAAGGCCAAGGGTGATCTGCCCGACTGGCAGACCTATCGCGGGCCAACCAAGGACTACGACGAAACTGTCTACAACGTCGTGCCGTATGCGGACGCCAAGGGTGACACCGTCACCGTGCTGCACAACAAGGCCGGTAGCCTCGGCGTATCCGTTGGCTTCAATACTCAGCAGTTGCCGGTGTTCTCGCTGTGGAAAAACACCGACACCCAAGGGCAGGGCTACGTCACCGGGCTGGAGCCGGGAACCAGTTTTTCCTACAACCGTCGCTATCAGCGGCCGTTGAATCTGGTGCCGACCATTGCGCCGAAAGAACATAAACAGTTCCAGATCAGCTACAGCCTGCTGGCCGACAAAGGGGCGGTGGACAAGGCCCTCAAGCGCGTGACTGAAATTCAGGCCGGGCGCGACACTGAAGTGCGTCAGGCACCGCTGGTTGATCTGACTGAGCATTAAGGTGTCGCCGGTCGGTATTGCAGTGCCTCGGCCAGATGCTCGCGGGTAATCGCATCGGCCTGTTCAAGATCCGCCAGCGTGCGCGCGACCTTGAGCAGGCGATGCGCCGAGCGCAGCGACAGGATCAATCGCTCGCAGGCCGCTTCCAGCCATTTTTCATCGGCTGTGGATAACTTGCAGTGACGCTTGAGCCCCGGCAGATCGAGAAACGCATTGGCACAGCCCTGACGTTTCTGCTGGCGCTCCCGCGCTTCCGCCACCAACGCCGCAGCGCTGGCGCTGTTTTCGCCTGGCTTGGCTGCCGGATTCAATGCGGTTGCCTCCCGCGCCACGGTCAGGTGCAGATCAATCCGATCCAGCAGCGGCCCTGACAGCTTGTTGCGATAGCGCTGGACCATGTCCGGTGTGCACGAGCATTTGCCGCTGGGCTCGCCAAGATATCCACACGGACATGGATTCATCGCTGCCACCAATTGAAACCGTGCGGGGAAACGCACGCGATCCTTGGCCCGGGCGATGACGATATGCCCGGACTCCAACGGCTCGCGCAGCACTTCCAGAACCTTGCGATCAAACTCCGGCAACTCATCGAGAAACAGCACGCCGTGATGGGCGAGGGTGATTTCGCCGGGTTGCGGTTTCGAACTGCCACCGACCAATGCCGGCCCGGAAGCGGAATGGTGCGGTTGGCGGAAGGGGCGTTGCGGCCAGTGAGTCAGAGGCACCCCGCTGGCGACCGATTGAATCGCTGCCACTTCCAGTGCCTCGCATTCGGATAGCGGCGGCAATAATCCTGGTAGACGACTGGCCAGCAGAGTCTTGCCGGTTCCCGGAGGCCCGCTGAACAACAAGTTGTGCGCCCCCGCTGCGGCAATCAGCAGTGCGCGTTTGGCGGCTGTCTGCCCCTGCACCTCGTTAAGGTCGGGATAGGGTTTGGCAGCGTGCATCAAACCATCGGAAACGTAAGGCTCGACCGGCGTGTGCCCATTGAAATGCGCCACCGCTTCCAGCAAGTGATCGACTGCGAACACTTTCAGCCCCGAAGCCAGGCACGCCTCTTCCGCATTCGCTCGAGGCACTACCAACGCCCGCCCGGCCTTGCGCGCCGCCAGTGCCGCCGGCAGCACGCCACGCACTGGTCGCACGGCACCGGACAATGCCAATTCACCCAGACATTCCACCTCATCCAGGGTCAGACACGGCACCTGCACGCTGGCCGACAAAATCCCCAAGGCAATTGCCAGATCGAAGCGCCCGCCATCCTTGGGCAGATCCGCCGGCGCCAGATTCAAGGTGATCCGCCGCGCCGGAAATTGCAGCCCGGAATTGATGATCGCGCTGCGCACCCGATCCTTGCTCTCCTTCACCGCCGCCTCGGGCAGGCCGACCATGGTCAGCGACGGCAGACCGTTGGCCAGATGGACTTCGACGGTGACAGCGGGGGCTTCCACGCCAATCTGGGCGCGACTGTGGACAATGGAGAGGGACATGGTCGTTCCTTGAGCTGAATCGGGGAGCCGCTTCCTGCGGGTTTTTGAAGGGTAGTAGGGCGATGCCATTTTAGTGGGATGAGTGGAGCGCAAAAATTTCGCAGGATGTTGCCGCAAGAAATGCCAGGAACTCGCCAGGGCATGGCAAACGGGAATAGGGGAGAGTTTGTGTAGGAGATAGCAACGGGTTCAGTAAGAACCAGCAAGCATGCGTAGTCCGTTTCTGAAAGTCCTGAGAGAACACCCAAATCGCAAGATCATCCGTTTGCGCTAATGATTTTCACGAATAAACTCAGCGTTAATGCATAACGTTAAGCTTTAAACTATGATCGTTAGCTTCAGATGTCCTGAAACCGAATACCTGTTCCGAAGTGGTAAAACCCGTTTCTGGTCAGCCATATTGAGTGTCGCGGAACGTAAGCTGACGATGCTTGATGCGGCAGCTGCGTTGGCTGATCTCCGATCTCCTCCCGGAAATCGGCTCGAGTCTCTGGGAGGCGATCGGAAGGGGCAATGCAGTATTCGTATCAACGCCCAATGGCGAATTTGCTTCGTCTGGGGCCTGAATGGGCCCGAGGATGTTGAAATCGTCGATTATCACTGAGGTGAATATGACCAAGAATGGTATGCGTCCGGTCCATCCCGGCGAGATCCTCAAAGAGGAGTATCTGGAGCCTTTGAGCCTTACAGCCGCTGCGTTGGCGAGAGCATTGAGCGTGTCTACTCCGACGGTGAACGATATCGTTCTACAGCGCCGGGGCATCAGCGCTGACATGGCTTTAAGACTTTCAATCTGTCTGGACACCACTCCTGAGTTTTGGCTGAACCTCCAATCGACCTACGATCTGCGAAAAGCCGAAATTGAAAGAGGAGCTGCAATCCGTGATCAGGTCGAGCGGCTGGCACATTGCGCTTGATAGTGAATCTAGGCAGTGGAGCTGAAGGCTGCTTGAAGGAAAACGCTTGAAGGTTTTTTTTCGACGCCTTTAAAGCTGAAGAGCGTGCCCAACCTTCACTGTCAGTAGTGGTGCTATTCAGCCGGCGGATTCAGTTTCGCCTCCATCTCCGCCACCTTCGCTTCAAGGCTCTCAAGCCGTGCCCGCGTGCGAGCCAACACCACCATCTGACTATCAAACTCTTCCCGGCTGACCAGATCGAGTTTGCTGAAGGCACTTTGCAGCAGCATTTTGAACTGGCTTTCGATTTCGGCTTTCGGCAGCGGGGTATCGCCGCTGAACAGGCGGGAGGCGGTGCCGCTCAGGGCGTCGAGGAAGTCTTTGGGCGCGAGCATGGGGAATGTCCTGGAAACAATGGCCGGCAGTGTATCACGCAGTGTCTATAGTCAATCCCGTTGCACGGATGCACGCTTTTCGCGCAGGGGGACGGACGGTGGCGCACCGTTGTTGTGCGTATCGGCAAAAGCTTTTCTGCCCGAGCGCGTGCAACGGGGGCCAAGCGATTGAAATGCAGGGTTTTTGCCGAGCTGGCAAGGTTTCTGCTTAGTCACCCTCGACCCATGCACTGATGCAGTCGCTGTGACGAATGCAGTGCGGCAGACGAAGCGGGGAGTTTCGTCTGATGCGGTTAGCTGGCGTCAACGATGCGTTACAAAGCCAGGCACTGCGCTTAGACTTGAGACGGGTTTGTTTTCCTGGGGCAAGTCCACCAATTCGGGAGAGAGTTTCATGAAGCTAGTCACTGCCATCATCAAGCCGTTCAAGTTGGACGACGTGCGCGAGTCGCTGTCCGAAATCGGCGTGCAGGGCATTACCGTCACTGAAGTCAAAGGCTTCGGCCGGCAGAAGGGTCACACCGAGCTGTATCGCGGCGCGGAATATGTGGTCGATTTTCTGCCCAAGGTGAAAATCGACGTGGCCATCGACGACAAGGATCTGGATCGGGTTATCGAGGCGATAACCAAAGCGGCCAACACCGGCAAGATCGGTGACGGCAAGATCTTCGTGGTCAATCTGGAACAGGCGATCCGCATCCGTACCGGCGAAACCGATACCGACGCGATCTAAGCGCCGCCACAAACCCAACGCCCCAGGAGAAAACAATATGACTCTGCGTAAATTCGCAGGGCTAGGCGCCCTGTTGTCCATCGTAATGCCCGGCATCGCCATGGCGGCAGACGAAGTGGCAGCGCCAGTCCTCAATTCCGGCGACACCGCCTGGATGCTCACCTCGACAGCGCTCGTGCTGTTCATGACCATTCCCGGCCTGGCGCTGTTCTACGGCGGTATGGTTCGCTCGAAAAACATTCTTTCCGTGCTGATGCAGTGCTTCGCCATTACCGGTCTGATCAGCATCCTGTGGGTCATTTATGGCTACAGCATTGCCTTCGACACCACCGGCATGGAGCAGGGCGTCGTCAACTTCAATTCGTTCTTCGGCGGCATGGGCAAGGCGTTCCTCGCCGGTGTCACGCCTTCGAGCATCACCGGCCCGGCGGCGCTGTTCCCTGAGGCGGTGTTCATCACCTTCCAGATGACCTTCGCGATCATCACCCCGGCGCTGATCGTCGGTGCGTTCGCCGAGCGCATGAAATTCTCCGCGATGCTGATCTTCATGGGTATCTGGTTCACTCTGGTTTATGCACCGATCGCGCACATGGTCTGGTCCGGTAACGGCGGCCTGATGTGGGACTGGGGCGTGCTCGACTTCGCTGGCGGCACCGTGGTGCACATCAACGCCGGTATCGCCGGTCTGGTCGCGTGCCTGGTACTGGGCAAGCGCAAAGGCTTCCCGACCACACCAATGGCTCCGCATAATCTCGGCTACACCCTGATGGGCGCGGCGATGCTGTGGGTCGGCTGGTTCGGCTTCAACGCCGGTTCCGCTGCTGCTGCCAACGGCACTGCCGGTATGGCCATGCTGGTTACCCAGATCGCCACTGCCGCTGCGGCACTGGGCTGGATGTTTGCCGAGTGGGTCACCCACGGCAAGCCAAGCGCACTGGGCATCGCTTCGGGTGTGGTCGCCGGTCTGGTCGCGATCACTCCGGCCGCTGGCACCGTGGGCCCGATGGGTGCACTGGTGATCGGTCTGGCCGCAGGCGTGGTGTGCTTCTTCTGCGCCACCACCCTGAAACGCAAACTCGGCTATGACGACTCCCTGGATGCCTTCGGCGTGCACGGTATCGGCGGTATCCTCGGCGCGATCCTCACCGGTGTGTTTGCCGCACCGGCACTGGGCGGCTTCGGCACCGTGACTGACATTGGCGCGCAGGTCTGGATTCAGATCAAAGGCGTCGGCTTCACGGTGATCTACACCGCGATCGTCACCTTCATCATCCTCAAGGTGCTGGACGCCGTCATGGGTCTGCGCGTAACCGAGGAAGAAGAGTCGGTCGGCCTCGATCTGGCACAACACAACGAACGCGGCTACAACCTGTAAGTACGCGCGATAAAAAAATTGCCCGGTTCGCCGGGCATTTTTTTGTCCGGGATTTGTCATTCAGGGAGCGGCTGAAAGGATTTTTCTTACGGCTTTGGTCGTCTTTACGACGAGGCTTTTTCTGCGGGCAATCGCTTACATCGCAGCAGGAATATTAGGGCCTTTGTTTTTTTTCAGAGCACGCTAGAATGCGCCCCGAACGAGCGGAGAACTGTATGTGGCAACAGACTCTGATAACCCTGCGGGCAAGGCCCCGGGGCTTTCATCTGGTGACGGACGAGTTGCTCGCAGGCTTGCCTGAACTCAAGACCTGTCGGGTCGGTCTGTTGCATTTGTGGCTGCAGCACACGTCGGCGTCGTTGACCATCAACGAGAACGCCGATCCGGCAGTTCGTCGCGACTTCGAACGATTTTTCAATCGTCTGATCCCACAAGGAACAGACGGCTACGAGCACAACGACGAAGGCCCGGATGATCTCCCGGCGCACTTCAAGGCCAGCGTGCTGGGTTGCCAGATCAGTCTGCCGGTTGCGGCTGGACGGCTGGCCCTGGGTACCTGGCAAGGGATTTATCTGGGCGAGCACCGTGATCATGGCGGTGCCCGTAAAGTCCTCGCCACCTTGCACGGTGAACAGGCATGAGCCGCTGCCGGGCAGCGGCAGAAGATTTTTCAACGGCGGCTTCGACAGTCGCCAAAGCTGGTCTATAACTAATCTGCTTTTGGCAAGTCATGAGGTAGAACATGAGCGACGATGATCTGGAAAACGACGACCTCGAAGTAGGCGACGAAGACGAGGCCGAGGAAGGCCTGGAAGCGGCAGCGGAAGACGTTGCCGAAGATGATGGCGGTGACGACACGCCGGCCCCGGCTGCCAAAGGCAAAGCCAAGGCTGCGGTATCGGTCGACGAGTTGCCGAGCATCGAAGCCAAGAACAAGGAGCGTGACGCCCTGGCCAAGGCCATGGAAGAATTCCTTGCGCGCGGCGGCAAGGTGCAGGAAGTGGAGGCCAACGTGGTCGCCGATCCGCCCAAGAAGCCGGATAACAAGTACGGCAGCCGCCCTATCTGAGGCGCGTCGCTCGCTTGCTGAAAAAGCCCGCCGTCGCTGCGGGCTTTTTCATGCCTGAAATAAATCCGTTGAAAACAAATGCAGTCCCCTGTGGGAGCGAGCCTGCTCGCGAAGAGGGCATGTCAGCCGACATACATGTTGGATGACACACCGCATTCGCGAGCAGGCTCGCTCCCACAGGGCTGTAGATCAGTTCGAGGAAGCATTCCAGCGGGAGAGGACGGCTGGCAGTTCAGTGAGGCTGCGAATTTCCGCATCCGGCAAGCGCTCCGCTTCCCAGACCTTGCCCGTCGGGTTGAACCACACCGCGCGCAAGCCTGCCTGCTGAGCGCCGGCAATGTCATCGCCAGGATGATCGCCGACATGCACCGCCGCTGCGGGGCTTACACCGCCGCGCTGCAACGCTTCATGAAACAGCCGCGCATCCGGTTTGGCGATGCCGATGTCTTCGGCGCACAAGGCGAACTTGAAGTAATCCGCCAGCCCCAGCCGACGCACGTCGGCATTGCCATTGGTGACCACGCCGAGGGCATAGTGATTGGCGAGCAGCTCCAGCAGCGGCTCGACTTCCGGGAACACTTCGATCTGATGCCGCGCATGCAGGAACACTTCAAAAGCCTTGTCAGCCAGCTCCGACGCTTCGCCGTGGGCATACCCGGCTTCTTCCAGCGCATGGAACAGCACACGTCGGCGCAGCGCGCTGATGCGGTGTTTGAGGCCCGGTTCGCCCGCCAGCACTCGCTCGCGAATCGACCACAAATGCTCCACCGGCACCGCGCCCAGGTTCGACGCATGCTCGCTCAGCCATTCGCGCAACACGGTTTCGGCGCTGGCGATCACCGGCGCGGTGTCCCACAGAGTGTCGTCGAGGTCGAAGGTGATCAACTGAATGCTCATGAATCATCGCCTTTCATGCGTTTGGCCCGGGGATGGGCGCTGTCGTAGACCGCCGCCAGATGCTGGAAGTCGAGGTGGGTATAGATCTGCGTGGTTTTGATATCAGAGTGACCGAGCAATTCCTGCACCGCGCGCAGATCCTGTGAAGACTCGAGCAAATGGCTGGCGAACGAGTGCCGCAGCATGTGCGGATGCAGGTTCTGCCCCAGCTCGCGCTCGCCAGCCAGTTTGACCCGCACCTGAATCGCCCGGGGGCCGAGACGCCGACCTTGCTGGCTGACAAAAACCGCATCGTCCGCCGGGTTGGTCATGGCTCTAAGCGGCAACCAGTGTTCCAAGGCTTCGCGGGCCTTGGTGCCAACCGGCAACAGCCGGGTCTTGCTGCCCTTGCCGAGCACCTGAACCATGCCGTCGGCGAGGTCGAGTTGATCGAGATTGAGCCCGGTCAGCTCGGACAGGCGCAGGCCAGAGGAATAGAACAGCTCGAGAATCGCCTGATCGCGCCGGGCGAGAAAATCGTCCTCGACCGCACCTTCAAGCAGCTGCAATGCGCGGTCGGTATCAAGGGTTTTCGGCAGGCGCCGTTCGCCTTTCGGCGGGGCCAGGCCGGTGGCCGGGTCGTGGTCGCACAGACCTTCGCGGTTCAAGTAGTGATAGAGCCCGCGCACCGCTGAGAGCAGGCGGGCGAGGCTGCGCGAGGACTGGCCTTGCGCATGCAACCGGGCGATCAGGCTGCGCAGACGCTGGATGTCCAGCGCGGCCCAACTGCCGATGTTCTGCTTGATGCACCAGCCGAGGACTTTATCGAGGTCGCGGCGATAAGCCGACAGGGTGTGCGGCGACACCTGTCGCTCACTGCGCAGATGTTCGCAGTAAGCGTCCAGTTGTCGTTCCATGGTCAGCGTACCGAGCGCAGCGAGCTGTTGACCCGTGGCAGCACGCGGCCCATGACCTCGGCGATGTAGCTCAGGAACAGGGTGCCGACCGAACTCTTGTAATGCTGCGGGTCACGGCTGGCGATGGCCAGGATGCCGTGAATGCCCTGATGGCTGACGGCAACCACGGCGGTCGAGCCGATCTGCTGGCGCTGTTCTTCGCCGAAGAGGAAGTCCAGCTCATGTTCACGCAGGCTGCCGCTGACGCTTTTGCCTTCGGTGAGCAGGCCGCCAATCGCGGTTTGCGCATCGGCGTGGGTTACCCAGCGGCCGACCGGGGCCGGGTTGTCGCCGAGCAGGATCAGGCTGACGAAGGGCACCTGGAAATCCTGACGCAGGCTGTCTTCAACGCTGATGACCACGTCTTCCAGGGTCGATGCATCCATCAGCGCTAGGATCAGGCGGCGGGTTTTTTCAAACAGGCGATCGTTGTCGCGGGCCACGTCCATCAGATGCGAAAGGCGATGGCGCATCTCGATATTGCGGTCGCGCAGGATGGTCATCTGCCGCTCGACCAGCGACACGGTGTCGCCACGTCGGTGCGGAATGCGCAGCGACGGCAGCAGCTCTTCGTGCTCGACGAAGAAGTCCGGATGAGCCTCCAGGTAGGCGGCAACCGCGGCCGCCTCAAGGCTCTCTGACGCTGATTCGTCGACTGGTCGGGCGGGTACCTGTGGCTTGTCGGTCATGATTTCTGCTCGCTCAAAGACGCACTTGTCCTTCGTATACACGCACTGCCGGACCGGTCATCAACACCGGTTCGCCCGGGCCGGCCCACTCGATGGACAGACGCCCGCCGGGCAGGTCGATCAACAGCGGCGAATCCATCCACCCCTGACTGATGGCTGCCACCGCCGCCGCACAGGCGCCGGTGCCGCAGGCCTGGGTTTCCCCGGCGCCGCGTTCCCAAACACGCAGTTGCGCGCGATGGCGGTCGATGACCTGAAGGAAGCCGACATTGACCCGCGCCGGAAAGCGCGGATGGTGCTCGATCTTCGGCCCCAGTTCATGCACCGGTGCGCTGTTGATGTCGTCCACGCGAATGACCGCATGGGGATTGCCCATCGACACGGCGGCCAGTTCGACCGTGGTGCCATCGACGTCCAGCGAATAGCTGCTGGCCTGCGCTGGCGCCTGGAATGGAATGTCCGCCGGCACCAGCCGCGGCGCGCCCATGTTCACGCCGATCTGGCCGTCGTTACGCACGTCCAGTTCGATGATGCCGCCCTTGGTCTCGACGCGGATCTGCCGTTTGGCGGTCAGACGCTTGTCGAGCACGAAGCGGGCGAAGCAGCGCGCACCGTTGCCGCACTGCTCCACTTCCGAACCGTCGGAGTTGAAGATCCGGTAGCGGAAATCCACATCCGGGTTGCTCGGCGCTTCGACGATCAGCAACTGGTCGAAACCGATCCCGGTGTGGCGGTCGCCCCATTGCTTGGCGTGTTTGGGCTGAATGTGCGCGTGCTGGCTGACCAGGTCGAGGACCATGAAGTCGTTGCCCAGGCCGTGCATTTTGGTAAAACGCAGCAGCATGGGTTACTCCGGCAGCAGGCTTTCGCCGGCAAACAGCTCGGCCACGGTTTCGCGGCGACGCACTTCAAAAACCTGATCACCATCAACCAACACCTCAGCGGCACGGCCACGGGTGTTGTAGTTGGAGCTCATGACGAAACCGTAGGCACCGGCCGAATGCACTGCCAGCAAGTCGCCCTCTTCCAGCGCCAGCTCGCGGTCCTTGGCGAGGAAGTCGCCGGTTTCGCAGATCGGGCCGACGATGTCGTACTTGCGTGCAGCGCTGTCGCGCGGTTTCACCGCGGTGACGTCCATCCACGCCTGATACAGCGCCGGACGGATCAGGTCGTTCATCGCCGCGTCGACGATGGCGAAATCCTTGTGCTCGGTGTGCTTGAGGTACTCGACCTGGGTCAGCAGCACGCCGCCATTGGCAACGATGAAGCGACCCGGTTCGAACACCAGCGCCAGATCACGCCCGTCGAGACGCTCGCGCACGGCTTTGATGTAGTCGGCAGCCAGCGGCGGCTCCTCATCGCGATAACGCACGCCCAGGCCACCACCAAGATCGATGTGGCGCAGGTGAATGCCGCAATCGCCCAAGCGGTCGACCAGATCGAGCAAGCGATCCAGTGCATCGATGAACGGCGGCAGGGTGGTCAGTTGCGAACCGATGTGGCAGTCGACACCGACCACTTCCAGGTTCGGCAGATGCGCGGCGCGCACGTACACGTCTTCGGCATCGGCAATGGCGATGCCGAACTTGTTCTCTTTCAGACCGGTGGAAATGTACGGATGGGTGCCGGCATCGACGTCCGGGTTCACGCGCAGCGAAACCGGGGCGCGAACACCCAGCTCGGCGGCGACCACTTGCAGGCGCTCGAGCTCGTCGGTGGATTCGACGTTGAAGCAGTGCACGCCGACTTCGAGGGCGCGGCGCATGTCGTCACGGGTCTTGCCGACGCCGGAGAAAACGATCTTGTCGGCGCTGCCACCAGCGGCCAGTACACGTTCCAGCTCGCCACGGGAAACGATGTCGAAACCGGCGCCGAGACGGGCCAGGACATTCAGTACACCGAGGTTGGAGTTGGCTTTGACTGCGAAGCAGACCAGATGCGGCATGCCGGCCAGCGCATCGGCGTAGGCCAGATACTGCGCTTCGATGTGGGCGCGCGAGTAGACATAGGTGGGCGTGCCGAAGCGGTCGGCGATGGCGGACAGCGGCACACCTTCCGCGAACAGCTCCCCGCCACGGTAGTTAAAAGCGTCCATGGCGATCCCTTAGTAAACGTCGTGCTTGTGAGCCTTGGATGGCTGCTTCTGCGAAGACTGGGCTTGTTCGGCCGGGTCCTGGTCGTCATCGGGCAGGTACAACGGGCCTTTTTGACCACAGGCCGAAACCAGGCAGGCAACCGCGACGAGCGCAGCAAGGGAAGAGATCAGGCGCTTCATGGCGAAATCCTTGAAAATGCGTTAATTGCGCCGGAGTATACCGGCCACCCGGCAGCTTGCCTATGCGAGGGGGTTCCCGTCCGGCGGGGCTTGCTGGATACCGGATGGATACCTGCAATACCTGTGGGAGCGAGCTTGCTCGCGAAGAGGTCGTCACATTCGATATGTTTGTTGCCTGACACACCGCTTTCGCGAGCAAGCTCGCTCCCACAGAGTGCGATGTTGGATGGAAACTGGTGCTTGGTCGTTAATCTTTGCAATCGGCCGGCAGCGTCCGTATCTTTCGGCGCTTGAGCCTGATCAGACATTTTTGAGGTTGCCGCAATGAGTTTGTCCGAAGCCCGTTTCCACGATCTGGTCGATGAAACCCAGGAAAAACTGGAAGACATATTTGACGAAAGCGATCTGGACATCGATCTGGAAAGCTCGGCAGGTGTCTTGACCGTCAAGTTCGAAAACGGCTCGCAGCTGATCTTCAGCCGCCAGGAGCCATTGCGTCAGCTGTGGCTGGCGGCCGTGTCCGGTGGTTTCCACTTCGACTATGACGAAGAAAGCGAGCGCTGGATGTGCGACAAGAGCGAAGAGCAATTGGGCGAAATGCTTCAGCGCCTCGTCAAGCAGCAGGCTGGCGCCGAATTCGATTTCGAAGGTCTGTGATTCGTGACGGATGCCGCCCCTGTTCGCCCGCCGAAACCGCTCTACAGCAACGTCAGCCCGGCGGTGCCTTCGCCGTGCACGGGAGTATGTCGATTGGACGAACAGAAAGTCTGCCTCGGCTGCGCGCGCCACGTTGAAGACATTCGCGAATGGCGCTCGGCCGATGATCAACGGCGCCGGGTAATTTGCCAGCAGGCTGCCGCACGAAAATCCCAAGCCTGTTGATATTGTGGCGAGGGGATTTATCCCCGTTGGGTCGCGTAGCGGCCCCAGAATCTATACGGCTGCTGCGCAGCCGAACGGGGATAAATCCCCTCGCCACAAGGGTTTCACCCAGGCAAAAGGTGGGTGACTTGTATATTTTTTGAGCTGTGATAGTGTCCGCGCACGCCTCAAACCACCGAGGCACGGTGAAAACCCCGTCTTTTTTGGCGGGGTTTTGCTTTTTTTGTGCAGAAGAAAGGAGTCTGCCTGGATCATGACCGCACCTTCCATCACCCTTACCCGTCTGGACGTGCAACGTCTGCAGCGCCTGATCGACAACCTGATCGATAAAGACCAGGCAGCGCCGGGCGTGATTGCGCTGCAAACCGAGCTGGACCGCGCCGATACCGTGGTCGGCCACGATGAAGTGCCCGCCGATGTCGTGACCATGAATTCCCGTGTGCATTGCCGCGAAGAAGGCAGTGGCAAGGATTACCACCTGACGCTGGTCTATCCCAAGGACGCCAACGCCGACAACGGCAAGATTTCGATTCTGGCGCCGGTCGGCAGTGCGCTGCTGGGTCTGAAGGTCGGTCAGCACATCGATTGGCCGGCGCCGGGCGGCAAGTCGCTGAAACTGACCTTGCTGGAAGTGGAATCGCAACCGGTCAACGGCGGCGCCTTCCCCGAATAACTCCCCGCTTCAAACCTGTTCGAGCGCTTCATTCAACGAGCGCTCCAGGTCCGCCTTGTAGCGCAGATACAGATTGCTTGAGCTGTGCCCGTCACCGAGCAGCCCCGAGAGGTCGAGGTCGGTGATGTAGCAGCGATAGCGTTCGGTCTCGCGGCGCTGCTCGACGATCTCCCGGGCGACCACGCTGAACAACTGGTCGCCATGCTCCAGCTCGCTGAATTCGCGCTGATTGCAATACAGGGTGACCTGCACTTCGCCGGGCGCGGCTTTACCGATGATCGCCTGTACGTCATAGAACGGTTTGTTCACCGGAGTCTGCGGTGCCGGCCGGGTTTCGACTCTGCGCGAGCGCCCCGGGCCTGACGGCAACAGCTGGTAATACAAAGTCTCGGGGCTGCCTGCAGGGCCACCGTCCATCGGCAATTGCGCTTCACGGCGGTACTGGATCGATTGCAGAAAACGCTGCAGCGGTACCAGCAGACTCTGCTCGTCGTGGTACGGCAGTTGCTGCTGCCACAGCGCATTGAATTCATCCAGCACGTACAGCTCGGCCTGTTGCTCGCTGATGCGATAAAACACCTGAATGCACTCCGGCTGACCCATCGGCAGGATCAGTGCCAGGTCGTGATCTTCCAGTGCCATCGGGTCGAGGTGCAGCGGGCTGTAGCGCGGTTGTTCTTCGCCCAGATAATCGAGCAGTGCCGGCAGAGTGGCGAGGGCGACATGGTTGACCTGACCTGGCACCAGCTCCAGCACGTGATAGTGCTGCTGCACCTGAATCAGGTAGCGGTGATTCAACTCGCTGAGCAACAGGGTCTGCGCGGTGTCGACGATTTCCTCGACGCGGCGGGCAATGAATTGCGCGCGGTTGTGGCAGAAACAGCGCACCTTCAGCGATGGCTGCATCGGGCCGCGCGGCAGGTTGTTGAGGTAATCGCGCAGGCAGTCGAGCAGCGCATGCGGGCCGTCGAAACGATTGACCAGCACTTCGTTCCAGCTGTTGAGCGTGACTTGATCGAGGGTCAGCACCAGGTTTTCGCGCACGCCGGCATAGCTCAGCGAGTCGGTGCGTTCGGTGGTCATCAGGATGTTCAGATCACGGTGATGCTTGAGCGGGTCGACGCCGACGTTGATCAGCAGCAGCACTTCGCTGGGCACAGCGGCACGCAGCAAGGGCTCTTCGGCGACGGTGGACAAGGGTAGGGCGATGCACTGCTGCAGGCTGCCGAGCAGGTTGAACAGCTCGAACTCGCTCAAGTCGCTGGTGCCCGGATGCAGGGCCAGACGTGTGCTGCTGTCGATCACGCCGTTGCGGTGGCACCAGGTCAGCAGTTCAAGCAGCTCGCGACTGCGCTTGATCGGCGCGAAGTGTTCCCACTCCAGCGCCGTCAGGCTGCCGTTGTACAGGCCCCACTGGGTCTGGCCCGGCTCCTTTTTGTTCGGCGACTGCACCAGGGTCAGGGTGTCTTCGGCCAAGTCCGGGGCGATGCCGGGGTTGATGAACTCGACCTTGTCAGCCTTGCGCTCGAACGCCGCATACAGGCGCCTGCCGAGGACATTGAGGTCGCGCTTGTTGATCAGGCTGACAGTCTGTTCGCTGCGGGCGAACTGTGTCAGGAAGCGATAGCTGTAATTGAGTTCATTGACCAGCGCGCGGCGCTCGGCGCTGACCTGGCGGACTTTCCACTGACTGCGGCTGTCGAGCAGCGCCAGTTGCCGTTGATCCCAGTGCCACTCGCCAGCCAGGCGTTCGAGCAGTGTGCGTTGCCAGCCCTGGCTGCGGCTGTTGCCGGTGAGCTTGCGGTTGACCTTCAGATACAGCGCGCGGCGCACCAGCTCAAGACGTTCCGGTTCGTTGCGGGCGATCAGGTATTCCTCGATACGCCGGTACACCACCATGTACGGGTCAAGCTCATCGAGATCGAGCTGATTGGCGAATACGGCTTTCTTGAAGCGCAGGCTCAGGCACTGCACGTGCGGGTGTTCGCTGGCGTACACCTCGGTCAGCAGCAGTTTGAGCACTGACTTGTAGGGCGACTCGATGCCTTTGAACAACTGCCACAACCCGGCGCCGATGAATTCTCCGGGCGGAATGGTTGCCATCGGCCCGAGATCGAGGGTTTCGTCGGCGCGAATAAAGCGTTTGGACAGCAGGGTGTGGGTGTAAGCGTCGTAGGCCGTTTCTTCATAGACCGGCACCAACCACCAGATCGGCGTGCGCCCGGCCAGCCAGATCGCCGTGCGATAAAACTCGTCGAGCAGCAGATAGTGCTGGGTGCTGCCGCAGTTGTCCGAACTGAGCTTGGAATCGCGTTCGCCTTTGACAAAGCGCGCCGGGTCGATCAGGAAGAAATGCGCTTCGGCACCCTGGCTCGCAGCCCAGGCTTCGAGCAATTGGCACTTCTTGCTCAGCTCGGCGAGCTCGCTTTCGCTCAGGTCCGGCCCATGGCAGACCCACACGTCCATATCGCTCTGATCGGCCTGGGCCAGCGTGCCGAGGCTGCCCATCAGGAACAGGCCGTGGATCGGTCGCGGCGGGTTACTGCCATGGCGCGGCCTGTAAGAGAACGAGCGAGTCAGGCGCTGCGCCTCAGTCAGCGCATTGGCGTCCGGCTCATAATTCGAAAGCCCCGCCGGCGTACTGCCCGAGACATAGCCGGGCAGCAACGGATGATTGACGTGAAAGAACAGCGGCAACAGCGTCAACACGCTTTGCTGGCGCGTCGACAAGCCTTCGAGAGCGCGGCCGAGGCGGCCTTCATTGAGTTTGAGAAAACGTGCGCGCAGTTGGCTGAGTACCTTGCGGTCGATGCCTTCGTCCAGGTCGGGGCGGATTTCGTGGGTGCGGGTCATGTCAGCTCAAACCGGCTTGCAGGCTCGGACGTAGAGGGTCTCGGAATGGCCGCAGTTTAGCCGCTGCGCGGCAGGACGTTTAAGCTGAATTTGTTTTTTGACGTCAGTTTTTTATCGACAGCGATCGGGCGGGCCCGCGGAAATCCCGTGGCAGGAGTTCCCGTGGGCAAAGTCAGAGAAATCAGGCGGTTTGCTGTTCTTTCAAAATCGTCAGTACGGTCTGCACGTTTTGCGCGGCATCGCGACCGAGGCTGGTCAGATAACCGCCATCGGGCTGGTCGGTGAGTTCTTTTTCAAAGAGGCGCTGGGCGGCAGCGATATGTTTCGGGGCAGCGGTCTGGTGAATTTTCAGACCTTCCTGGGAACTGTCCAGGTTGAAGAGTGCAAGGACTTCCAGTTCGGCAACCAACTCAGGGGTAAGCGACATAAGGACTCCAGACTTTCTAGGAATTGGACGACAGCGCCTCTAAGGTGAACCCGCTGGTGCAGCATGTCCAGTGCTCGGATCAGGGGATTTTGTCTTGAGGCGAATTCCAGTGTAGTCGGGCGGCAGCAGATGGCTGGATGGATGCGTAACAAACCTTGTGGGAGCGAGCCTGCTCGCTCCCACAGGAGCAATGTGGTTACTGCTTTTCCGGTGGCAGCTCTGGCAAAGCGCGCAGTGCCGCTTCGTACCACTGGGTGTCGAACGGGCGATCTTCATCGAGCATCGCGTCAATTTCAAAAGCCAGCACGTGGGCCATCAGATTGAGGATCTCCTCACGGTCCATGCCGACCAAAGTCAGCTTGTTCAACGTCGCCTTGGCCGCCGGCGGGTTGTCGCTTTCAATCTGGTTCTCGATGGCTTCGATCAGCGTCGCTTCGGTGAATGCTTCTTCGTCGTCATCGTTGACGATATCTGTCGGCTCGCTCATGGCAGGCTCCTCAGGGAAAGGCGCCAGTTTACCCGCATTCAGCGGCGTGATGCTGCTGGCGGGAAACGCCGCGGCGATCTATAAGCAGGCACTGCCCACCCCGCACGGCCTGGAGGCTCTGTGATGTTCAAGCTCTACGGATTTGCTGTCAGCAACTACTACAACATGGTCAAACTGGCGCTGCTGGAAAAAGGCCTGCCCTTCGAAGAGGTGACGTTCTACCCGGCGCAAACCCCGGAGTCACTGGCAATCAGTCCGCGTGGCAAGGTCCCGGTGCTGGGTGTCGACGCCGGTTATATCAACGAAACCGCGATCATCCTCGAATACCTCGAACAATCACAAAAGGGCACGCCGCTCCTGCCCTGCGATCCGTTCGAGCGCGCGCAGGTATTGGCGATTGCCAAGGAGATCGAGTTGTACATCGAGTTGCCGGGGCGTGCCTGCTATGGCGAGGCGTTTTTCGGTATGACATTGCCGGAGGCGATCAAGGAGAAGACCCGGACGGAACTGCTGCTGGGCTTCGCGGCACTCGGCCGCCACGGCCAGTTCGCCCCTTATGTGGCGGGTGACAGCCTGAGCATTGCCGATTTGTATTTCCTCTACAGCGTGCCGCTGGCCTGTGCGGTCGGGCAGAAGCTGTTCGGGATTGATCTGCTGGCCGAGATGCCGCAGGCGAAATCGCTGCTGGAGCGGCTTGAGCAAAATCCGCATGTGCAGAAGATCGCGGCGGACAAGGACGCGGCGATGCCGGCATTTTTAGCGATGATTGCTGCAAAGAAGTGAATTTTGTAGCGCTCTGAAGGAAGCCTTCGCGAGCAGGCTCGCTCCCACATTGAGCCGGTGGTGAACACAAATTTTGTGAACATCCAGAATCCCTGTGGGAGCGAGCCTGCTCGCGAAGCTCTTGGCTTTTAGCGGCTGGCGATTAGGGCCTGGCCGCGCGCCACCGCAGCCTTGACCTGCGCCGGTGCAGTCCCGCCGATATGGTCGCGGGCATTCACCGAGCCTTCCAGGGTCAGCACGGCAAACACGTCCTGCTCGATCTGATCGCTGAACTGACGCAGTTCTTCCAGGCTCATCTCGGCCAGATCCTTACCGCTGTCGACGCCGTATTTCACTGCGTGGCCCACGATTTCATGGCAGTCGCGGAACGGCAGGCCACGGCGCACCAGGTAATCCGCCAGGTCAGTCGCGGTGGAGAAACCGCGCAGTGCCGCTTCACGCATGATCGCGTGTTTCGGCTTGATCGCCGGGATCATGTCGGCAAACGCGCGCAGCGAATCGCGCAGGGTGTCGGCGGCGTCGAACAGCGGCTCCTTGTCTTCCTGATTGTCCTTGTTGTAGGCCAGTGGCTGGCCTTTCATCAGGGTCAGCAGGCCCATCAGCGCGCCGAACACACGGCCGGTCTTGCCGCGCACCAGTTCGGGCACATCGGGGTTTTTCTTTTGCGGCATGATCGAGCTGCCGGTGCAGAAACGGTCCGGCAGATCGATGAACTGGAACTGCGCGCTGGTCCACAGCACCAGCTCTTCGGAGAAACGCGACAGGTGCATCATCGCGATGCTCGCGGCCGAGCAGAATTCGATGGCGAAGTCGCGATCGGAAACGTTGTCCAGCGAGTTGCCGCCGACGGCGTCGAAGCCCAGCAGTTGCGCGGTGTATTCGCGGTCGATCGGGTAGGTCGTGCCGGCCAGCGCGGCGCTGCCCAGCGGCATGCGGTTGGTGCGCTTGCGGCAGTCGACCAGACGCTCGTAGTCGCGGCTGAGCATTTCGAACCAGGCCAGCATGTGGTGCCCGAAGGTCACAGGCTGCGCGGTCTGCAAGTGGGTGAAGCCCGGCATGATGCTCGCGGCCTCACGCTCGGCCTGCTCCAGCAGGCCTTTTTGCAGGCGGGTGATCTCGGCGAGGATCAGGTCGATTTCATCGCGCAGCCACAGGCGGATATCGGTGGCGACCTGGTCGTTGCGGCTGCGCCCGGTGTGGAGCTTTTTACCGGTGACGCCGATGCGGTCGGTCAGGCGTGCTTCGATGTTCATGTGCACGTCTTCGAGGTCGACGCGCCAGTCGAACTGGCCGGCCTCGATTTCGCCCTGAATGGTCTTCAGGCCATCGATGATGCTGTCGCGCTCGGCATCGGTCAGCACGCCGACCTTGGCCAGCATGGTGGCGTGGGCGATCGAGCCCATGATGTCGTGGCGATACAGGCGCTGGTCGAAAGTGACGGAGGCGGTGAAGCGGGCGACGAAGGCGTCGACGGGTTCACTGAAGCGGCCGCCCCAGGACTGATTGGTCTTGTCAGTGCTCATGAATTCGCTCGTATCGGCTTGAAGAAATGGCGTGAAACGCTGGCGCGGATAATAACAGGGTTGCCAATCCTGTCGCTGACACCGGTCGATACGTTTTTTCGCGGATGTGTCAGGCGTGTCCGGCGCGGTCTGCAAGGAATTTACAAAAGGATATTTTTTGATTGAGCAATATCGTTCCGACGAACGTCTACAGTGGACATAAGGGTCGGTGCGAATGCGGATCATGCAAAGGTCCGGCCACTGGCTATAAGAAGAGGGGGCGGGTGAGTTGTACAACGGTCACCCACCGTGAGAAACGCAGGAAACACTGGGCTCCGAGCGGTACGACCCGGACGCTGGCAAATATTGCTGGCCGACGTACGGCACTTTTTGGCGCTCGGGCTAGTCTTAGCGTGGATCGCGGTGACGGAGGTCACTACACCTGTCTACGCTATCCTTGTGCGAGACTCACGCAGGAATCCAGCGCAATATGAATGTCCTGATCGTTGATGACGAACCCCTGGCTCGCGAGCGCCTAAGCCGTATGGTGAGCGAGCTCGAGGGTTACACAGTCCTGGAGCCCAGTGCCACGAATGGCGAGGAGGCGTTAGCGCTGATCGACAGCCACAAGCCGGATATCGTGCTGCTCGATATCCGCATGCCGGGCCTCGATGGCCTGCAGGTTGCTGCCCGACTGTGCGAACGAGAGACGCCGCCGGCCGTGGTGTTTTGCACCAGTCCCGATGAATTTGCCGTGGAAGCCCTGCAGGCCAGCGCCGTGGGCTATGTGGTGAAACCTGTGCGAACCGAACACTTGAATGAAGCCCTGAAGCGGGCTGAACGTCCCAGCCGGGCGCAACTCTCGGCCCTGACCCGTCCCGCTGCCGAAAGTGGCAACGGCCCACGCAGCCACATCAGCGCACGGACCCGTAAAGGCATCGAGCTGATTCCGCTGGATCAGGTGGTCTACTTCATCGCCGACCACAAGTACGTGACCCTGCGTCACGAAGCCGGCGAGGTGCTGCTCGACGAACCCCTCAAAGCCCTTGAAGACGAATTTGGCGAACGCTTTGTGCGTATCCACCGCAATGCGCTGGTCGCTCGTGATCGCATCGAGCGATTGCAACGCACGCCATTGGGACATTTCCAGTTGTTCCTCAAAGGCCTCAATGGCGATGCACTGATTGTCAGCCGGCGGCACGTTGCCGGTGTGCGCAAGATGATGCAGGGGCTTTGACCCGGTCTTCGCCGGGCCTTTCGAGTTCTTTTATCCGGCATGGCAGGCCAGGGAGGCCGCGCCGGTTCTGATTCAGGTCAAAGTGAAATTGACTGAGCTGTTATTATCCGCCGTATCTATTCAGTACGGATTGTTCCATGTCCCCTCGCGAAATCCGCATCGCCACCCGTAAAAGTGCGCTGGCCCTCTGGCAGGCCGAATACGTCAAAGCCCGTCTCGAGGCGGCCCACCCGGGCCTGCTGGTGACGCTGGTGCCCATGGTCAGTCGCGGCGACAAGCTGCTCGACTCGCCACTGTCGAAGATCGGCGGCAAGGGTCTGTTCGTCAAGGAGCTGGAAACCGCGCTGCTGGAAAACCAGGCCGATATCGCCGTGCATTCGATGAAAGATGTGCCGATGGACTTCCCGCAAGGCCTGGGTCTGTTCTGCATCTGTGAGCGTGAAGACCCGCGCGATGCATTCGTCTCCAACACCTACGCCAGTCTTGAAGCGCTGCCTGCCGGGGCCATCGTCGGCACTTCGAGCCTGCGTCGGCAAACGCAATTGCTGGCGCGGCGTCCCGACCTGCAGATCCGTTTCCTGCGCGGCAACGTCAACACCCGTCTGACCAAACTCGACGCCGGCGAGTACGACGCGATCATCCTCGCCGCGGCCGGTCTGATCCGCCTGGGTTTCGAAGAGCGCATCACATCGGCGATCAGTGTCGATGACAGCCTGCCGGCCGGTGGCCAGGGCGCGGTCGGCATCGAATGCCGCAGCGCCGACCACGAAATTCACGCCTTGCTCGCGCCTTTGCATCACGCCGATACCGCTTCGCGGGTGAACGCCGAACGCGCCCTCAACAAACATTTGAACGGCGGCTGCCAAGTGCCAATCGCCTGCTACGCCGTGCTTGAAGGCGAGCAGTTGTGGTTGCGCGGTCTGGTCGGCGAGCCGAGTGGTGGCAAGCTGCTCAGTGCCGAAGCCCGCGCGCCGCGCGCGGACGCCGAGACCTTGGGCGTGCAGGTCGCTGAAGACCTGCTCAAGCAAGGCGCCGACGACATTCTCAAAGCGGTGTACGGCGAGGCGGGGCACGAGTGACGGCCTGGCGCCTGCTGCTGACGCGCCCGGCAGACGACTGCGCGGCGCTGGCCGAACAGTTGGCCGGGCACGGGATTTTCAGCAGTTGCCTGCCGCTTTTGGACATTGTTCCGCTGCCGCTCTCTGACACTATTCGCCAGGCGATTTCGCGATTGCCCGCTTGCAGCGCAGTGATTGTGGTCAGCAAACCGGCGGCGCGGATTGCGGTGGATCTGCTCAAGTCCGAAGGCACGGCGCCATTGAGCATGCCGTGGTTCAGCGTCGGCGCGGCAACCGCAGGCATTCTTCGCGAGCATGGTCTCGATGTCAGCTTCCCGGCTGACGGCGATGACAGTGAAGCTCTGCTGCAATTGCCGCGTCTGCGCGAGGCGCTCGACCAGTCCGGCGCGCAGGTGACGATCCTGCGCGGCGAGGGCGGTCGTGAACTGCTCGCCGAGCGCCTGCGCGCGCTTGGTGCTAGTGTCGAGTATCTGGAGTTGTATCGCCGCGACCTGCCAGCCTACCCGCCAAACGAGCTGCCACGGCGGATCGAAGCGGAACGCTTGAACGGGCTGGTGGTCAGCAGTGGACAGGGTTTCGAGCACCTGCGGCAGATGGCCGGCGATGCCTGGCCGAAGATCGCGCAGTTGCCGTTGTTTGTTCCAAGCCCGAGGGTCGCCGAGCTGGCACGTGCCGCCGGGGCTCAAACAGTTGTGGATTGCCGCGGCGCAAGTGCCGCGGCTTTGCTGACGGCGTTACGGGAATGTCCCGTGCCGTTTTCTAATGCAAAGGATGGATACGTGAGCGAAACAGCCTTGCCAAAAGATGACGTCCAGCCTGCGCTTGATGCCCAGGTTGAAACTCCACCACCGGCCAAAGAGCCGCGCCGAGGCAATGGACTGGCAATTGTCGCCCTGCTGCTCGGCGCCGCCGGTGTCGCCATCGGTGGTTGGGGTGTCTGGCAGGTGCGCCACCTGCAGAACAACACGCAGCAACAGTCGAGTCAGGTGCAGGCTTTGAACGATCAGGCGCAGAGTCTGAAGCTCAACGAACAGCGTCTGACCGAGCGCCTGGCGCAGTTGCCCGGTGCTGACGAGCTCGCCGAGCGCCAGCGTCTGGTCACGCAACTGCAGGGCGATCAACAGCGCCTGAATCAACGTCTGGAAACCGTCCTCGGCGCCAGCCGCAAGGACTGGCGTCTGGCCGAGGCCGAACACTTGCTGCGTCTGGCCAGCCTGCGCCTTTCAGCGTTGCAGGACATCAGCAGCGCCCAGGCATTGGTGCAGGGCGCCGATGAAATTCTCCGTGAACAGAACGATCCGGGTTCCTTCGCCGCGCGCGAGCAAGTGGCGAAAACCCTGGTCGCCTTGCGCAGCACCGAACAGCCGGATCGCACCGGGCTGTTCCTGCGCCTTGGCGCGTTGCGCGATCAGGTTATCGACCTCACGGAGCTGGCGCCGGAGTACAAGGATCGCGGCGAGTCGCTGCTGGGCCTGACCAACGATGGCGATGGCGCCAGTCGCTGGGCGCAGTGGTGGGACAAGGTTTCGCGCTATATCCGCATCGATTTCAACGCTGACAAAAACGTCAAACCGCTGCTGGCCGGACAGAGCCTGAGCCAGGTGCGCCTGGCCCTGAGCCTGGCGCTGGAGCAGGCGCAGTGGGCCGCGCTCAACGGTCAGGCGGCGGTGTACACCCAGGCGCTGGCCGAGGCACGCGATGTGCTCAAAGGCAATTTCAACCCGGACAATCCGCAAAGCAAAGTCATGCTGGAACAGGTCGCCGAGCTGAGCAAGGAACCGGTCACCGTCAAGACGCCGGATCTGGCCGGCACCTTGAGTGCGGTGCAGGGATATCTGGAGCGACGTAACGTCAATGCCGAGGAATCGGTGAAACCGTTCGCCAAGCCTGCCGCCAATGCTGCGCAGGAGGCGACCCCATGAAGCGCCTCTATGTAATCGTGTTTCTGGTCATCGCCGCGACGGCAGCGCTGGGCCTGGCGATTGCCGAGCATTCCGGTTACGTGCTGGTGGCGTACAAGAGCTTCCGCTACGAATCGAGCCTGTGGGCGACCCTGGCGGTGATCGCGGTGCTGTGGCTGCTGTTCTGGGGCATCAAGGTGCTGGTCGAGCTGGTGATGACCTCCACCGGCGTGGTCAATCCGTGGTCGCGGCGCAATCGCAGCCGCCGCGTGCAAGTGGCGATCGAACACGGGCAGCTGGATCTGGCTGAAGGGCGCTGGGCCAGTGCGCAACGGCACTTGACCCGCGCAGCGGAAGCCGAGCGTCAGCCACTGCTGTATTACCTCGGCGCCGCCCGTGCGGCGAACGAGCAAGGTCAGTACGAAGAAAGTGATCGTTTGCTCGAACGCGCGCTGGAGCGTCAGCCGCAAGCCGAATTGGCGATCGCCCTGAGTCACGCACAATTGCAGACTGATCGTGGCGACACCGACGGTGCGCTGGTGACCTTGCAGGCAATGCATGAACGGCATCCGCGCAGCGCGCAGACATTGCGTCAATTGCAACGTCTGCATCAGCAGCGTGGCGAATGGGCGGCGGTGATTCGTCTGCTGCCAGAGTTGCGCAAGGACAAGGTCCTGCCGCCGGCCGAACTGGCTGAACTCGAGCGTCGCGCCTGGGGTGAGAATCTGTCCTTGGCAGCGCATCGCGAAGAAGACGGTACGGTGGGTCTGCAATCGCTCAAGCGGGCGTGGGAACAGCTGACTTCGGCGCAGCGTCAGGAAGCACCTTTGGTGCTGGCCTATGCCGAGCAATTGCGCCAGCTTGGTGCTCAGGTCGAGGCCGAAGAGGTCCTGCGAACAGCGCTCAAGCGCAAGTACGACAGCCATCTGGCGCGGCTCTATGGTCTGGTTCGTGGCAGTGATCCTGCGCGTCAGTTGCAGAATGCCGAAGGCTGGCTCAAGGAGCACCCGGCCGATCCGAGTCTGCTGCTGACCCTCGGGCGCTTGTGTCTGCAAACCAGTCTGTGGGGCAAGGCTCGCGACTATCTGGAAAGCAGTCTGCGCGTGCAGCGCAATCCGGAGACGTGCGCGGAACTGGCCCGTCTGCTTGCACAGCTTGGCGATACCGAGCGCAGCAATCAGTTGTTCCAGGAAGGTCTGGGGCTGCTGGATGAACGCCTGCTCGCGGCGCCTTTGCCGGTTGCGGCGAAGGTCTGAATGGCGAGGGAGGTTGCTCCCTCGTGAACTTTGATGACCGAAAATTCCCCTTCTTTGCGCTCCAGAGACAAAGTCCTACAGAGCGCTTCACCGTTTCCTATCGAGCCTGTCGGGTTTTCCCTACACCTGCGGTGAACTGTCGGCAGGCCCTTGCCTTGAAAGGCTGACACGCTTTCCTCTACCGTAACCGTCTGTCTCTACTGTTACGGAAAAGCCATGTCGTTGGCCTGCTCACGCTCCTTGTTCTTCATGGCTTTCATTGCGGGGGCCTTTGCTCTGGGAGCTTCCTATTACCTCGAATATGCGGTCGGCCTGACGCCTTGCAGTCTGTGCCTGGTGCAGCGATTGTTCCTCACATTGCTGTGCATCGGCTGCGGCGTGGCGGCGGTGCATGGCCCCCGGCGCGTTGGCTTATGGTGGTACTGGCTGTTTGCACTCGGCGCCAGTCTGGGTGGAACCACCGCTGCGTGGCGGCAGGTGTTGATCCAGAGTGACTCGATGCTGCAACTGGTCAAATGCTCGCCAACCGTGGAGTCACTGTTCAGCGACCTGCCGTGGATCTGCGCCTTGCAACGGATGTTCAACGGCGGCGCCGATTGTGCGGACATCTCCTGGACACTGTTCGATTTGAGCATCCCGGAATGGAGCCTGCTGTTTTTTGTCGGCGTGTCGATCCTTGCGGTTTATCAGTTGTTGCGTCTGATCTGGAGCGCTCTGCAACGACCGGTCAGCGACGAAGCGTCGCACCACCTGCTGGTCAGGGATTAAACACTTGTATGAACTTTATCTCCTGCGTACCTTGAAGCCATAGGCGTGCGGGCATAATCTGGCCGGCACGTGTCATTGGATTTATGTTGCTCGATGACGCTCTGCCCGATCGTCCACCAGTCAAATCAGAACAGGGGCGCGGGTGTAGAGCAGCATGACCCACAAGGGAAGAGAGATCGCCATGCTCGAAAGTTGTCAGAATGCTCAGGAACGTTGGGGTGGGGTTCATCTGCTGATCGACCGCTGGTTGCAGGAGCGTGAAGAGCTGATCGGCGCCTACGACAAGCTCGGTGCGCAGCCTGAGTCGCTGTCCGAGAGCCGCAAGCCTTTGCAGGAATTCTGCGGCGTGCTGGTCGATTACGTATCGGCGGGGCACTTCGAAATCTATGAACAGCTGACTGGCGAAGCCAAGGCGTTCAACGACAAGCGCGGCCTGGAACTCGCCGAGACCATCTACCCGCGCATCGACGTCATTACCGAGAAGCTGCTCGCGTTCAACGACCTGTGCGACGAAGGCAAATGCGTTGCGGAGAAATTCAAGGAATTGGGCGGCTTGCTGCATGAGCGCTTCGAACTTGAAGACTGCCTGATCGAAGTGCTGCACACGGCACACAAGGCAGAAGATCCGGTTCAGGCCTGATCCACGTCCTTCATGAAAAACGGTGCGCCCGAAAGCGCACCGTTTTTTTATGCCTGATCAGCTCGTCGCGCCACGCAATTCCACTTCGAAAACCAGAGGCGTGAACGGCGCGATCAGGTCGCCGGCACCGTCGGCGCCATAGGCCTGATCCGATGGAATCACCAGTCGCCATCTCGCCCCCACCGGCATGTTCTGCAAGGCGGTGCGCCAACCGGCGATCACGCTGTCGAGGTTGAACCATTGCGGCTGGGTGTTCTGATCGAACACGGTGCCATCCGGCAGCTTGCCGACATACAGCACCTGCACTTTGCCGTCCGGGCCGGCCTTGGCGCCAGTGCCCGGAACCAGTTCAGTCAGAAGGATGCCATCGGCCAGTTCCTTCACCCCTGGTTTGGCTTTTTCCGCACTGAGAAAGCGTTGCTCGTTTTCCATCGCCGCGTCGCTCGATTGCCGTGATGCCTGCTCGGCATTGCGCGATTCGTGGTCGGCCAGAATCTGTTCGATACGCGCTTCACTCAGCGCCAGCGGCTTGCCCTGATACGCCTGTTGCAGACCTTCGATCAGCGCCTGGATCTGCAACTGTGGTACCTCCTGACGCAGCCGTTCGCCGAGGCTGGCACCGAGGCTGTAAGCCAGATCATGAGCATCGTTCGCCGTGTTTTTTTCATCGGCATACGCCGCCGAAAAAAACACGCAGAGGGACAAAATAAAGTAGCGCGACATGGGCACTCTCCGACCTGGGATGCGGGGGATTATGCCAGTGCAAACGTCTGCATCGGTGAACTGCTTTTTCCCGCGCGCAGAACATTTCGGCTTCGGTGCAACGCAACGGTGCAGATACTGTCAACATGCCCTAGCGGCGGTATCAGCAGAGGTCTAGTATGAGCCGCACTCACGTCAGCCAGGAGGTAAACCATGTCGGCCACCAAGAAGCCTGTAAATACTCCGTTGCACTTACTCCAACAGTTGTCGGGCAGCCTGCTCGAGCATTTGGAAAACGCTTGCTCGCAAGCCTTGGCTGATGCTGAAAAACTGCTCGCCAAGCTGGAAAAGCAGCGCGGCAAGGCGCAGGAAAAACTGCACAAATCGCGCACCAAATTGCAGGACGCCGCCACCGCCGGCAAAGCCAAGGCACAGAACAAAGCCAAGGCTGCCGTGAAAGAACTCGAAGACCTGCTGGACGCTTTGAAAGATCGTCAGTCCGAAACCCGCAGCTACATTCTGCAGCTCAAGCGCGATGCCCAGGAAAGCCTGAAACTGGCCCAGGGTGTTGGCCGCGTTCAGGAAGCAGTGGGCAAGGTTCTGTCGTCGCGCTCGGCCAAACCGGCAACAGCACCAGCGAAGAAAGTTGCTGCCAAGCCTGCTGCAAGCAAAGCCCCGGCGAAGACCGCTGCGGCGAAACCTGCTGTTGCGAAAACCGCCGCCAAACCAGCGGCCAAGGCGCCAGTGAAAGCGGCTGCCAAACCAGCGGCGAAAACTGCAGCGAAGAAGCCGGCGGCGAGCGCGGCAAAACCGGCGGCTAAAACCACCGCAGCCAAACCTGCTGCAGCCAAGCCAGCAGTGAAAGCCACCCCTGCCAAAGCCGCTGCAAAACCGGCCGCGAGCAAAGCTGCACCGGCGAAAACCGCAGCCGCCAAACCTGCTGCCAAGACTGCCGCTGCGAAGCCTGCTGCCAAGACTGCGGCCAAGCCGGCCGCCGCCAAACCTGCTGCGAAAGTGGCGGTAAAACCGGCTGCCAAACCAGCCGCAACATCGGCAGCAAAACCTGCGGCAAAAACCGCTGCAAAACCGGCCGCCAAGCCAGCTACGAAACCCGCTGCTGCCAAGCCTGCGACCGCTGCTGCAAAACCGGCCGCCAAGCCAGCCGCAAAACCAGCGGTGAAAAAGCCTGCAGCTGCCAAGCCAGCCGCGACCAAACCGGCTACCGCTCCAGCAGCCAAGCCTGCCGCTGCCGCTACCCCGGCTGCTCCAGCTACGTCGGCACCGTCGTCCGCCACTCACTCGACCCCTTCGACTGCGCCAGCGCCAGCCGCTTCGTCGAACGTCAGCAGCACCCCGACCAGCGCTTCCTAAGTGCCGGTTGCCGCGACGCGCAGCACTTGCAGCGCGTCGCGGTTCAGGCTGGCGGCATTGCCGGCCAAGCCCTCAAGCCAGGTCACCGAACCTGCATCGTTGCGCGTCCACTCCTGCGCCACACCTTCGAGCCGTGACAGCAAGGTGCGCTCAGCTTCAAGCTCCAGTGATTTGATCTGCTCGCGCATGCCGGCCACCACCGCATCGTCGACGGCCCGCGCTTTCCATTGCATGCGCAGGGTTCGCAGCGGCTGCACCACTTCGATATCCCACGGCGCGGTCAAGGCCTTGAGCAGACGTACGCGCGGTTCATCGCACGCCACCGCGCGCTGCTCCAGCCATAAACCGCAGAGCAGCAGGCAGACATTGGCGCCCGCCGTTTGCAATTGCAGGCAGGCATCTTCCACGCCCGGCCGGGCGTAGACATCAAGGGCAAAGCTCCACAGGTCAGAGGACATCGTGCTACTCGCGCCAGTTGTGAGCGAAGCTGGTAGACTCCGCCGCCATTATGATCCGACTTCAGAACCTGACTTTACAGCGTGGCCCGCAACGTCTGCTAGAAGACGCCGAGCTGACCCTGCACGCCGGCCACAAAGCCGGCCTTATCGGCGCCAACGGTGCCGGCAAATCCAGCCTGTTCGCGTTGCTGCGCGGCGAGTTGCACCCGGATTCGGGCGACTGCCTGCTGCCGGCCGACTGGCGCATCGCGCACATGCGTCAGGAGGTCGACACGCTCGAGCGCCTGGCGGTCGATTATGTGCTCGATGGCGACCTGCGTCTGCGCGAGGTGCAACGCGAGCTGGCCGCCGCCGAGGAGGCCCATGACGGCACCGCACTGGCGCGTCTGCATGCTGAACTCGACAGCGCCGACGGCTACACCGCCGATGCGCGGGCGCGCAAGCTGCTCGCCGGTCTTGGTTTCACCAATGAGCAGATGGACCGTCAGGTAGGAGATTTCTCCGGTGGCTGGCGGATGCGACTGAATCTGGCGCAGGCACTGATGTGCCCGTCGGATCTGCTGCTGCTCGATGAACCGACCAACCACTTGGATCTCGACGCGATCATCTGGCTCGAAGAGTGGCTGAAAAGTTATCCGGGCACCTTGTTGCTGATTTCCCACGACCGGGATTTCCTCGACGAAGTGGTCGATCACGTCGCCCATGTCGATCAGCGCAAACTGACCCTCTACCGGGGCGGCTACACCGCGTTCGAACGCGCCCGCGCCGAGCGTCTGGCCCAGCAGCAACAGGCCTACGAGAAGCAGCAGGCGCAGCGTGCGCACATGGAAAGCTACATCGCCCGCTTCAAGGCGCAAGCGACCAAGGCCCGTCAGGCGCAGAGCCGGATCAAGGCGCTGGAGCGCATGGAAGAATTGTCGGCGGCCCACGTCGATTCGCCGTTCGACTTTGTTTTCCGCGAGTCGACCAAGATCTCCAGTCCGCTGATCGACCTGTCCGATGCGCGGCTGGGTTATGGCGACAAGACCATCCTCGAGAAGGTCAAGCTGCAACTGACCCCGGGTGCGCGGATCGGTCTGCTTGGGCCGAACGGTGCGGGCAAATCGACGCTGATCAAGAACCTCGCCGGCGAGCTCGAACCGCTGGCCGGGCGCCTGACCCGTGGCGAAAACACCGTGGTCGGCTACTTCGCTCAGCATCAGCTCGACTCGCTCGACTCCAAGGCCAGCCCATTGCTGCATTTGCAGCGTCTGGCGCCGGGTGAGCGCGAGCAGACCCTGCGCGACTTCCTCGGCGGCTTCGACTTCCGGGGCGCACGCATCGATGAGCCGGTGCTGAATTTCTCCGGTGGCGAGAAGGCCCGTCTGGCCCTCGCGCTGATCGCCTGGGAGCGGCCGAACCTGCTGCTGCTCGACGAACCGACCAACCACCTCGACCTGGAAATGCGTCTGGCGCTGACCATGGCCCTGCAGGAATTCAGCGGTGCGGTGCTGGTGGTTTCTCACGATCGGCACTTGCTCAAGAGCACCACCGACAACTTCTATCTGGTCGCCGACGGCAAGGTCGAAGAGTTCGACGGCGATCTCGAAGACTACGCACGCTGGCTGGTGGAATACCGTCAGCGCAATGCGCCGGTCAGCAACACGCCGGTCAACCCGGACAAGACCGACAAGAAAGCGCAGCGCCAAGCGGCAGCAGCGTTGCGTCAGCAACTGGCGCCGCACAAGCGCGAGGCCGACAAGCTCGAAGCCGAACTGGGCAAGCTGCACGAGAAACTGGCCAAGGTCGATGCCAGCCTCGGTGACAGCGATATCTACGAGCCGGCGCGCAAGAATGAATTGCGTGATCTGCTCGCCGAACAGGCGAAATTGAAGGTGCGTGAAGCCGAGCTGGAAGAAGCCTGGATGGAAGCGCTGGAAACCCTGGAAAGCATGCAGGCGGAGCTGGAGGCGTTGTCCTGATGGAAGCCTTCAAGCTGCCCTTTGCGGCGGTGTGGGTCGAACCGCTGTGGTTCACCGCGCAGATTCTGCTGATTCTGCTGGCCGGTTACCTGACCCAGCGTTTCGTCGCCAAAGGCCTAACTCGCCTGGGTGAGCGCTATCCGTTCCCACCGCAGTTGCTGATGCCGCTGCGTGGCGTGTTGCGCTGGCTGATCATGGGCAGCGCGCTGCTCTTCGTGCTCGAGCGCCTCGGCGTTTCGGCCACGGTGCTGTGGACGGCGCTGTCGGGATTTGTCGCGGTGGCAGCGGTCGCGTTCTTTGCGATGTGGAGTGTGCTGTCGAATTTGCTCTGCGCGATTCTGATCTTCACCGTCGGGCCGTTCCGCCTCGGCGACGTGGTCGAGCTGGTCGACACCACCGACAAGCCTGGCGTCAAAGGCCGGGTGATCGCGATCAATCTGCTCTACACCACGCTGGTCGAGGCCGAAGAACTCGGCACCGGCAGCGCCATGGTGCAGGTGCCGAACAGCCTGTTCTTCCAGCGATCGGTGCGGCGTTGGCGCGGGACCGATGTGTTGCCGTCGAGCGGGTTCGAGAAGTAGCTTTTTCAGCAAGATCGCAGTCTTCGGCAGCTCCTACATTTGGAATACGATCCCTGTAGATACTCTGTTCACGGTCAAGCTTTTTGGGTGTGTTTACCGCTAAAA